>DASWAB010000255.1:0-4646 GCA_036391375.1 Nitrospirota bacterium | reverse complement strand
ATGATTCCGCATTGTTGCCAAGGTTGGAATACTTTTCAGATGTCTTTTTGAAGTATTCGCGAAGTTTCTTGACGGCTGCAGCGCCTGTTATATAAGTCCTTGATGGCTGGGTCTGAAATAAACCAAGGTCGAGGCCCGGTGCATTCTGGAGCGCTTCTTGCTCTGTAAATCTTTGGTAGTCTCTGACTATCCGTTGACGCTTTACTATTTGCGTTGATACTGCTGCTTTTTTTGCCGCCTTTAATTTTCCTGCAGCTGTTGCAAGCGTCGGAAGTCTCTCTACACATATTTGATTCAGATCTCCTTTGATTGCAAGCAGCTGCATGACTGCAGCCGCCCGCTGTTCTTTCGTCGCGCGACTGGAGCGAATGACATGATCAGCGGCATCTGTAAAATTTGCCTTGCTTGTAGGTAAATTGAGGATAGAAACAAGTCGGTTCTGGGGACCATCAAATTTTTCGGCCTTTCGGGTAGCACTCGTCCATGTTTCACGTACCTTCGTCACCCACGCTTGCAGTGCTCTTGCCTGAAGAGAGTCGCCTTCGTCACCCGCCGCCATCGCCGCAATCGCCAGCGTGTAATAATTCACCGCATCCTGAAACAGTTCGTGGTGCCGCCAGAGCGCGGCCTGCCAGTCGTCGAGCTGCTTCCACTTCTGCTTGCCGTTCTCGTCTTTCCCGTCTGGCACTTCAACCTTCGTCACCCTGCCCTGGTAAATGCGGTTCATTTTCTCCTCCCCGTAAGAATCAGACAAAACGCTTTGCTTTTTCGGCAAAGCCCGCTGTTACGCCGATCCGTATCGCACCCTGCTTTCCTTGACGAACCCGATCTTCTTCTCCTTCGGTTCGGGCTCTGCCATCAACTGCCGTATGGCCTCGAATATGGCGCCGATTTCTTCATCATATTTTTCAAACTTACTCTCCAATTGCTCCAGCTTGTATGCAAATTCCTTGTGAGTTGCAAGTGCCGCTCGGAGCTTCACAAACGCGCGCATGATAGCTATGTTTGCCTGTATAGCTGTTTCACTGTTGAGAGCCGTCGCCAGCATCGCGACTCCTTGCTCCGTAAATACATAGGGTCGGGACCCTCCGAGATGCTTGCGCGAAGGTATCGTATTTTGCGATACCATGAAGTCGATCTCCGCGTTGTTCAATTGGAACATGAAGTCGTCGGGGAAACGGTTCAGGTTTCTTTTTACCTGTTCCCTCAACCGTATCGGTTTTACACCGTAGAGCGCGGTAAGGTCTTTATCTAACATCACCTTCTGGCCGCGAATCAGCAGAATTTTGTTTTCGATGAGTTCAATTGGAATAAGCTGCTCCCCGGATAGCCAGAGCGACGTTGAACGGCCGCTCTGTAAGCTTTTGCAATTTTATTATTCTTTTTGTTTACGCATAACTTTGCCGTAAAAAAGCTTAGTATAAAAATGCTGATTTGACAATAACAATTTTATCGCTGTCAAAATAGGGAGCTTGTACTATGAACAGTCTTATCAGTCAGGGTTTGGTTTTGTGGATCCCCGATAAGGTGCATTCGAGGATGACCACCTGAGGAATATACAGATAATAAGTCATCTTCTGAAAGACTTCGGTTAGCGGTTTAAGGCAGGCTGGTGGATATTCAGAAACCATCTATCAAGCAGCACGTGCCGCGTGAACCATCCGCTTTCCATGAGTCTTCGGCTCATGAAACGTCTGAGCGGCTGAGGGAGCATTTCAGCGATGCTGTCGCCTTTGCCGAAACGTTCCGTTAACAGGGCGGGATAGGGCAAAAGGTTTTCGCGCTGATACTTGCCTGCCGCGGAAAGAATGACGTCCGCCGCCAGGAAGGCGGATTCGATCGCCGGCCGTATCCCCTCCCCGCTTTTGGGATAGGCGAGAGCTGCAGCGTCCCCAATCAGCATCACCCCGTCGTCAACCGTGCTTTGGGACGCGCCGCGGTAAAGCGCGTAGGCATGCCCCCTGAAGTTCATCGGGACATTCGCGGGGACCCTCTTCTTTTCTTTCAAGTAGTCGCAGAATGACTTCACGTGCTCCGCGAGGTTTAGGCTGTCTTCGCGGCCAAGACCGATATTGAGAAAATTCCCTTTTCTCACGCACCATCCATACCCCTTCAGGTCATCGCAAAAATAAAGTTCGGGCGTGTCTCCCCTCACCCGGCAATCGCCCTGCTGGGCCCCATCCATCTCGAATTCCACTTCCTGGGCAATCACCACTGATTCGTTTCTCTCGCGGTTCCCCCGCAGGAATCTCGAAACCGGGCAAAAATGCCCTCCTGCGCCGACCACCAGGGGGGTCTTGACACTGTTATTAACAACCCAGGACCCATTTCCCCGCTGCATGGTCGTGAGGGGCTCCCCGAGGCGCAGACGCGCGCCGCTGCGCCCCAGGAGGTAATGGTCGAATTCAGAGCGCCGGATGCCGTAGCTTACCGTATTTTCATACCTGGTGAGGACACCGCTTCCTCCCATCATACCGGTCCTGAATCCGGTGACGCGCTGGAGGACGTTGTCGCGGGAATATTCGTCCTCGTCTATCTGCAGGAGGGCCAGCGCAGCGGGCGTGATCCAGCCCGCGCACACCTTGTCGCGGGGGAACCTGCTTTTATCGAGGACCACTACGTCGAGTCCGCGCTTTTGCAGCTTCCAGGCGAGAGAGGAGCCGGCAGGGCCGCCTCCGACGATGAGGACGTCGCAAGAGTCCATGTCTCCTCCGCGTCAGCGGCGCATTCCCGCGTACAGGTGGGCGCGTGTCCAGGGAATGTCGTTGTTGTGCTGTTTTGCAAAGACGACCTGGAAAAGCTGAAGGTCGCCGGCGGCAAAGGCCGCAATGGACCCGGCGAGATACAGCCTCCACGCCCGGATGAACTTCCGATCGAACATGCCGGCTATCGGCCCGCTCGCCTTTTCAAACCGCTCAAGCCAGTGCTCCAGCGTCTTTGCGTAATGCAGCCGGAGGTTTTCCACGTCGAGGACGGAGAACCCGGCGGGCTCGAATATCTCCATCATCTCGCGCAGGGTCGGGGGGTAGGCGCCGGGGAATATGCGCTTTTCTATCCACGGGTTCATAAGCTCGGCCTTGTTTCGCCCTATGGAGTGGATGAGCCCTCTGCCGTCTTCCTTAAGAGCGCGCTGAATGACCTTGCCGAACTCCCGGTAATACTGCGCGCCCACGTGCTCAAGCATACCCACCGACACAAAGACATCGAACGCGCCTGTTATGTTCCGGTAATCGTCCTCAATGTATTCGACCCGGTCGTCCAGCCCTTCCGCCTTCGCGCGTTCACGGGCGCTTTGGACCTGCTCATGAGAAATATTATAGGCCTTTACCCTGACGCCGTACTGTTTCGCCATGTGCAGTGCCAGCGTCCCCCACCCGCACCCCGCTTCCACGACCGTTTCCCCGGGCCGAAGCATGAGCTTTCTGCACACATGGTCCATCTTGGCCGTCTGGGCCTCTTCCAGCGTGGCCGAGGGCGACGGGAAATACGCGCATGTGTACTGCATCCGTTCATCCAGCCAGAGCCGGTAAAAATCGTTGCCGATATCGTAGTGGCGGTGAATGTTGTCTCTCGAGCCCGCGAACGTGTTCAACCGGGGCCTGTTCATGATTTTCGCGGTAATTTTCTTGATAAGCCCGGCTGCGGACTTCCTTGACATGCATCGGAACGCGGCTTCGAGGACCTCGACAAGATCGCCCGCTACTTCTATGTCCCCCTCGCTGTAGGCGTCGCCGAAGTGGCGTTCGGGCCGGACGAAAAATTTCAAAAGGGTCTTCCGGTCGCGGATAATAACCGCGCCCACCGGCTTTCCGCTCCCGGGGGAGACCGTCCTGCCGTCCCCCATGACGATGGCGACGGGAGGGTCGCCCAGGAGCGCCATCCGTCTGCGGATGAGCCGGCTCTCAATTTCAGACAGCTTGTCAAGCCCGGAGACGCGGCCGAACTCTTTTGCTTTAGCCAATTCACTCATCTGTTTTCCCCCTTTGCCGAGGGTGGGATCAGTGCCGTGAGGCGAGCCCCTATTCGAGGCATATTTGACCGTATAGTTATAAATATAATGCGGATTTGCGTCTTGTCAACCAGGGGGCGCATTTGTTGACTTTTTAATTCTCATCCGGGGTTATGCTGAAGTCTAACGGAGGCTGCGACAAAACCATGAGGAAGGAGTGCTTGCCATGTTCATCCGGCGAAGGACTGGCGGGGCCAGCCGCCGGCGATCTTGTAAACGATCCGTTTCCGGCGCGCTGAATGCAGGACTGTTTTTCACCTATTCGTTTTTTACTTGCCTTTCTTTCCGTTCCATCTTCGCCCTGAGGATATCGCCCAGCGTCCCCATCGTCTGGGACTCGGCCTCGGTCTTCTGCTTATAATTCTTCACCGTTGCCGCCTCCTCTTCCTCAGCGCGGCGGATCTCAGCCAGTGCAAGCGAAATTTTTCTGTTCGCCTGGTCAACGGCCTCCACCTGCACCTCGACGGTCTGCCCTTCCTTGAGCGCTTCGCGCGGATGATTGATCCTCCTGCCCGTGCCCATCTTCGAGATATGAATCAGTCCGTCGATTCCGTCCGAAAGCGTGACGAACGCGCCGAAGGGAGCAAGGCGGGAAATCTTCCCCGTATGAAAGGAGCCGACGGGACAGGTGTCCGCG
>DASWAB010000254.1:0-2473 GCA_036391375.1 Nitrospirota bacterium | reverse complement strand
CGTCGCCTCGTGCCGAAAGCTGACCTACGACAATGTCCGCGTCATGGTCATAGACAACGGATCATCGGATAATTCCGAAAAGATCCTGCGCCGGAGCCTGCCGGATATCGAAGTAATTCAGTCGGGCAGTAATCTCGGATTCGCCGGAGGGAACAACGTCGGCATTCGCCTTGCTTTAGAACGAGGAGCAGAGTACATTTGGCTTTTGAATAACGATGCCGTTGTCGATCCGGCGGCACTGAGCGCGCTCGTGGAAACCGCTGAGAGCGACGCCAGTATTGGCATTGTGGGATCGAAAATCTTTTTCTTCAGCCCCCCCCGGCGCATCTGGTTTGCTGGCGGATTTTGGAAATATGGCAAGTTGTTTTTCACGATACGCGGGGAAGAGGAAGACAGGGGGCAATACGATCGCCTTGAGGCGGTGGATTTCATAACCGGCTGCAGCCTTCTCATCCGCGCAGAGACGGTCCGACAGATCGGCTTGCTTGATGAGAAATATTTTCTTTACTGGGAGGATGCCGAGTGGAACGCGCGGGCGGGCGAGCATGGATGGGCGATCCGTTTTGAGCCGCGGTCGAAGGTCTGGCATAAGGTATCGTCTTCGTTCAACCCGGAAACGGATGCCCAGGCATATTATTATCTACGGAACAAGCTGCTTTTTTACGGGCAGCATGCCCCGGCGGTCCTGCCCATCGTTTTCTGCCTCATCCTGCTCGGCGCTCTGCGGCACATCTTCAGCGGCAAGTTCAATTTCGTCTGCGGATATTTCAGCGGGATGAAGGATTTTTTTCTGGGCAAGTTTGGCAAAAGGCGAGAAGGGTGAAGGCTTTAACGATCAGCAGAAAGTCCTTTTTCCTTCGCGATTGTCTTCACGCGCTCTGCTATCTTTCCGCCGGCGGCCCCGGGACTGAACAAGGTTTTTATATCGTGAGAGGCCTGTTCGCCGACCCTTCGCGCCGCGTCCCTTTGCTCATAAACCTGCCGCATCAGCCCGGCCGCATGCCCGATGTCGGGCGTCGCCCACACATTGCCTTTTTTATAGGGTCCGTAATCACGCTCAAGCTCGGAAAGCTCGTATCGCACCGGGTAGCTGTTGTCCGCGGTCATAAAATCCATGTTCCCGGAATACGCCGTGGCGATCGCCGGCTTTTTGAGATACATGGCCTCGGCAATGGGCAGGCCGAACCCCTCGGACCGGTGCAGGGAGACAAAACAGTCGATCGACGACAGGAGCGCATAGAGTTCCTGCCTGCGCATGTCCTTTTCGAGGAAGATCACCTGAAGCCCCCTGGCCGCTTCGGTCATCATCTCCTTTGCCCGCGGGTTGAGGTCCGCGTGCGAGGACTTGACCAGCAAAACGGCCTTGTCCCCTGGCCGGAACGCCCGTCTGAACGCTTCAATGGCCGCAATCGGATTCTTCCGCTCAAATACGCTCAAAAAACTGAAGAGACAGCAAAAAACGAAAGCCCCCTCCGCAATGCCGAAACGGGCCCTGTCAACGGGAGGCGCGGGCTCCATGAGCAGCGACGGCGGGATCTTCACGACCGGAATCGGGGCCTGTTCGGCGACCGCGGCCCGGCAAAATTCCGTTGCGACCCAGATCTCATGAAAATAGGCAAACCGGTCATGCCATTCCCCGGGAAACCGCGACAACTCCCAGTACCAGACGCCGATGTTGTACCTGTTCCTGAAGTAGCGCGCCCCCTGCTCGCGGTAAAAGGCCGGGACCTGATCGGCGGTCACATGCACCAGGTTGATCGCGAAGGGGTTCTTTCTGACGAAGTCTCCGTAGGTTAAATCTTTTTGAGTCGCGAAGCTCGAAAGATTGTTCAGCGCAAAGGGAATGCCGGCTTTTTGAAGGGAGCGTATGTTCGCGCGGGCTGCCTCTCCCATCCCGCTTTCCGAGGTGATGTAGCCCGCCACGTTCACGCCGAGACCCCCGCGGATTTCTCCGTATGATACGGGCCCGCCGGCCGGCAGGGACGACCGGGTGAGCGACGCGTTGATTCTCCTGTTCACCGAACGGAAAAAATCCAGCGCTTTCTGATTTTTCCGGAAAATCAGGGCGAGGACTTTCCCTCCTGTCTCCAGACCGGTCCTGAGAAGTCGGTAGAAGGCGCCTGTAATATTGAAGGGCACTGCAGTATGACCCCAATGAAATGAGATGAGTGCGCTTTTCCGAAGATCGCGCGGTTTTATTGCTTCCGGTCAGGACCGGGCAGCACTCTGTCCGCCAGGCTGTCCCATACATACTCGCGCGCGACCGCTTTCGCCCGTTCCCCGCAGCGGCTCCGGAACGCGCCGTCGTTCGCCATGGCGATGACCGCGCTCACGACAGCATCGACATCGCCGGGCGGGGTCGTGGCCCCCAGTCCCCGCTGATCGATCACGTCGGCCCAGCAGTCCCCTTTCGAGGCGATAATGGGAAGCCCCGCCCAGAGGTAATCGAGCATCCGGGTCCTGAACGCGAACC
>DASWAB010000253.1:0-4204 GCA_036391375.1 Nitrospirota bacterium | reverse complement strand
TGCGTTCCGCCGGAACGGTCCGGTCCGGCTGGCCCACCCGCATGTCGTCCGCAATCACGGTGACTTCGGCGCGGCCCGTGGCGGTCAGCTTTGAACCGAAAATGACCCGGGAAAGGAGCGTGTGCTTCCTGCCGATTTCGGCGGAGACGGTTTCGTAGTTGCCGTAGCCGTTCTGGGCTATCAAAACGAGCGTGTCTGCGCCGACCAGGGGCTTCACCTGCCGGATGGCTTCCGCGGTGTCATAGGCTTTGACCGTGAGCACGATCAGATCGAGCCGCGTGGAGCGCAGGGGGGCGATGTCGGCAAAGATGCCGTCGAGGACGGCCTCATGGTCGCCCCAGATGCCGGTGACTCGTATTCTTTCCCCTGCGAGAAGAGCGAGATATTTCTCTTTGGTAAGCGCAAAGACCTTGTGGCCGCCCTTTTTCAGAAGCGTGGCGAACACCGTACCCAGCGCGCCGAGGCCGGTAATTAAGATGTTCATCGCCCTTTTACTCTCCACACAATGGTGCGACAACTACTTGATCATCGTTATCGCGGCCTCGATCCGTTTGATGGTCTTCTCCTTACCCATCACCTCGATCACGTCATAGATGCCGGGACTGACGGTGCCGCCCGTGAGTGCCACGCGGACCGGCTGGGCGACCTTGCCGAGCTTAAGGCCTTTCTCCACAACGATCGCGGCGAACACTTTTTCCACTTCCGTATGGGTAAAAGGCTCGACGGGTTTCAAACGATTTGCCAGCTCCGAGAGTATCGGCGCCACATCGTTCGTCAAGTGCTTTGACCTTGCCTTCTCATCCAGCTCAATTTCGTCAACAAGAAACGGGATGGCCGCGGTTTTCATCTCCATGAGCGTATGGCTCCGTTCCGTCAGCATCTTCACCAGTTTCTTGAGCCACTCGCGGTCAGGTTCCTTCCCGGAGGCAACGACACCGTCCTTTTTCAGAAGAGCGAGGGCCAGGCCCGCAAGCCTTCCGGGGTCCGCCTGCTGGATGTAGTGGTGGTTGAGCCAGAGAAGCTTCTCGGGGTTGAAGACCGAAGGAGCCTTGCCGACGCTGTCGAGAGAAAATTTTTCAATGAGCTCCTGGCGGGAAAAAATCTCCTGGTCCCCCGACGACCACCCGAGGCGCGAAAGGTAATTCACGAGCGCTTCCGGCAGATACCCGAGGTCGATGTACTCCGTGACCGCGGTGGCGCCGTGGCGCTTCGAGAGTTTGGTCTTGTCGGGCCCTAAGATCATGGGCAGGTGCGCGAACTCGGGCGGCTCGTAGCCCAGGGCCTGGTAGAGCTGGATCTGGCGCGGGGTATTGTTCAGGTGATCGTCTCCCCTGACCACGTGGGTGATGTTCATGGTCACATCGTCGACGACCACCGCGAAATTATACGTGGGAAAACCGTCTGAGCGCTGGATGATGAGGTCGTCAAGCTGCTGGTTCTCGAAGGACACGGCCCCGCGGATAAGATCGCGCACGATGGTCTGGCCTTCATCGGACGAAAGGAAGCGCACCGCCGGCGTCCGTCCCACGACGGGGGCCGTGAGGGACCTGCACTTCCGGTCGTACTTCGGCGGCCTGCCCGCCGCTATGGCCGCTTTTCTCCTTGCCTCCAGCTCCTCAGGAGTGCAGTAGCAGTAGTATGCCTTGCCCTGTTTGAGCAAACGGTCCACGTGCTCACGGTAGATGTCCATCCTCTCTGTCTGGCGGAAGGGGCCCTCGTCCCAGTCGAGGCCGAGCCACTTCATGCCGTCGAGGATGATCTTAATGGACTCGTCCGTGGAGCGCGTCTGGTCCGTGTCCTCGATCCGCAGGATGAATTTTCCGTTGTGGTGACGCGCGAAGAGCCAGTTAAAAAGCGCGGTGCGCACGCCGCCGATGTGCAGGGCGCCGGTGGGGCTCGGGGCAAAACGGACTCGAACGGGGTTCATTGTCACTCCTCACATAATGAATGGCATTTTATACAGAACGATATTATACCCTAAGAAGAAGGCGGGCAAAAGAAAAAATTCGCTTTTCTGATCAAGCGGAGGCGGCCGGAGAGAACTTCAGCGAAAAGAAATAAGGGGCGGCTGACTGCCGCCCCTTAGGTGAGTGCCACGCGATGGCTGAAATGTTTAGGCCTTCATGAAGATGATGACCAGGGTGTAGATTGCCAGCGACTCGATCAGGGCCAGACCGATGATCATGGTGGTCATGATCTTGCCAGACGCTTCGGGATTGCGGGCAATGCCTTCCACCGCCCTGCTGATGCTGAGTCCCATACCGATGCTGCCGCCGAACGCCGCGATGGCGATGGCGAAGAGGCCGGCAACTGCAGCCGTCAGGCCGGTCGTAACGGCCTTGGACGCTTCCGCCTCTGCCGCGAACGCCGCGGAGGCGATCAGCATGACGCCGAGCACCAGGAGCATGATTGCAACTGTCTTTTTCATTGATATCGTCTCCTTTCTTAAAAGTGTAAACTTCGGTCCGGAATCGTGCCGGGTTGCTACCTCCCGGGGCTCCCCCCTCCGGAGGGAACTTTGCCCGCGGGGTCGTATGTTTTAGTGATGCTCTTCTCCGTGCGATTCTTCGATGGCGCCTGCCAGGTACAGCATGGTCAGGAGCGAGAACACGCCCGCCTGGACGAATGCAACGAACAGACCGAGCCCCAGAACGAAAAACGTGGGGGTAAACACCGACAGCGCCATCAATGCCACCAGGAGCTTGTGTTTGGCCACCATGTTGCCGAAGAGACGGAACGAGAGCGAAACCGGCCGGGCAAGATGGCTGATGATTTCGATGGGCAGCATGAGCCACGACAGCCACCATATGGGGCCGAGAAAATGCTTGAAGTACGATAAACCCTGCTTTTTAATTCCCACGATGTGCGTCGCGGAAAAGACGGTGATTGCGAGCGCCGCTGTGGTGTTGAGATTCGCCGTCGGGGAATCGAAGCCGGGGATGAGCCCGAGCAGATTGCAGACGAGGATGAAGAGAAACAGGCTGCCGATCAGGGGGAAGTAGGTTTTTCCCTGCGGGCCCATGATCTCTTCGATATAATTATCGAGTCCTCCGAAGATCGTTTCAAATATATTCTGCAAGCCGGTTGGAGCGGCTTTTTTAAGCGTCATGCGCGTGGCGATGGCGAGGCCGATGAGGACGGCCATGGCAAACCACGCATAGGTTACGTGTTCAGGAACGTTCGGCACATGTAAAAGCAGCGGACCTTCTTTCATAATACGGGACTCCTTCGGAAGGGGTAAAATACTCGCAAAAATTTACAGGAAGCACAGTACTTTGTCAAGAAAAAACCCGGAATCATTCATAAAATTTCCTAATAATTCTATATGGTTTTGTTAAGGGGAAATAGGGGCGGCCGGCCGGATGGACAGGGACATGGCCTACAACCATGCCAGGTATTGTCTTGGGGGAAAATTACGGAAAGAACAGCGGAATAGACGATCGCGGGTGTCTGATTTGGCTCTGAGGCAACACGATGCCTCTTCAACGATCTTTAGAGAAAATGAAGCAAAAATCTTATGGGAGGGAACTGCGGTCGCCTGTTTCTTCAGATTCATCATGCTCAGGCGATGCGGCTAAAGCGATTTCATTTCTGTCTCTGTCTTCGCATACCATATCTTCATCTTCATGCATGTCGGCAAGCCGCCACGCCCGTTTGTAAATCTGTCCAGGCTGTCTCAAAATTACCCGAAACTGCCCCTCCTCGAAATTTACGGGCATGAAGACCCCCGCCTCCCGTGCGACGATGCCTGCCTGCACGAGCGCCCACTCGGTTCCCGTCGAAAATCCCATGCTTTGTCCGATCGGTAAGCCGGCGGCAAAACCCACCAACAAAAAAGCAATAGCCAGAATTACGTGTATTATAATATTCGCCAAATTCTTCATGGCAGCACCCCCTGTTCCCGTTCCTTGCAGAAGTCTTATCGCCTCAAGAAGGAACTACATACTTAATCAAGCAAAAGTATTGCCAAAATTAAATAGTAAATAAAAATAAATGTTTAAAAAATATCCTTTTAAAATAAATTAACGAGGGATTCATTCTGGATAGGTTATTTTGAACAGGGTGTTTTAAAGTGCTATATGGGGAAGGAATTTTCTTACCTTGAATTGGGCCAAGGCTGTCCTGCGGACCGGGACTATTTCCGCATTTGCTCGACAGCTCGCTCAAGACCTTTTTCGAGAAGCCGCTTCGCTCCGGCTTCGGC
>DASWAB010000252.1:0-5271 GCA_036391375.1 Nitrospirota bacterium | reverse complement strand
GGCAGATACCGCCGCGCTCCTGAAACCGATGGCCGGCGAGAGCCACGATGAGATGGTCATGATCCGGGACATCCCGTTCCATTCGATGTGCGAGCACCATCTGCTGCCGTTCTCCGGGCATGCGCATATCGCCTACATTCCGGGCGCCGGAAAGATCGTGGGAATCAGCAGCCTTGCCAAGGCGCTTGAAGTATTCGCCAAGCGGCCGCAGGTGCAGGAGCGGCTCACCCATCAGTTCATCGATCTCATCGTCGAACGCCTCAAGCCCAAAGGGGCGATGGTCGTGATCGACGCCGAGCATCTGTGCATGAGCATGAGGGGGGTGAAAAAGCCGGGCGCGCGCGTCGTAACCTCCGCGGTCCGGGGGAGTTTCCGGAGCAAGGAGTCCACGCGCATGGAGATGCTGGAGCTGTTGACGAAGAAAGAAAAGTAAGATTCACCACGGAGACACGGAAGCTCGGAGAGAACCGATTTTAACGTCAGGGTTTTATTCTGCATTCCGCACCCCGTTTTACACCCGCGCTGACGATTGAATATCGCGAGTGCAGGGTGCATTCCGAAATTGAACCGGGAGTAATTCATGGCACCACAAAAGACCGAAGAAGCAAAGCCCTACCGCCCGTACGGCGCCGAAATCAAAGAGACCAGGCCCTATTCCCCGTGTCGCGCCGCATGCCCCGCGCACACCGACGTGCAGGCCTATGTGGGTCTGATCGCTCAGGGCAGATATAACGAGGCGTTCGAGGTCATCACCGCGCCCAACCCCATTGCCTCGGTCTGCTCGATGATCTGCCACCATCCGTGCGAGCAGTCCTGCCGCAGATGCGGGGTGGACGAGCCGCTTTCGGTCCGGCATCTGAAGCGCTTCGCGATTGAGAAATCGCTCGATTACCGCCGGGCAAAACGCAGACTCGTTCCGAAGACCAAAAACAAGAGCGTCGGCATCATCGGCTCCGGCCCGTCCGGACTTGCGGCTGCGAATGATCTTGCGAACCTCGGTTATTCCGTCACGATTTATGAGCGCCATCCGGCCCTGGGCG
The DNA here is from genome assembly GCA_036391375.1 of Nitrospirota bacterium. Classification (GTDB taxonomy): domain Bacteria; phylum Nitrospirota; class UBA9217; order UBA9217; family UBA9217; genus DASWAB01. Next base: position 4,231 of record DASWAB010000252.1, on the reverse strand, counting down.
GCATGCTCGTGTCCGCGATCCCTCCGTACCGCCTGCCCCGCGAGGTTTTGAAGGAAGACATCGACGATGTGGTCTCGAAAGGCATCGAGGTAAAGACAAACTGCGAAATCGGAAAGGACGTGAAACTTGCCGATCTTACGAAAAAACACGATGCGGTTCTGGCCGCAATCGGGCTTTCGCTGAGCCGTTCGATTCCCATTCCGGGAGTTGACGGGCCGGGCGTGCTGCTGGCGATTCCTTTCCTGACCGATGTTGCCTTCGGGCAAAAACCTTCGCTCGGAAAGAAAGTGCTCGTAATCGGCGGCGGAAACGTGGCCATGGACGTTGCGAGAACATCCCGGAGACTCGGCGTTAAAGACGTTTCCATGGTTTGCCTTGAAAGCGCGGAGGAAATGCCGGCCTGGAAGTGGGAAGTGGACGAGGCCGTGGAAGAGGGCATCAGGATCAATCATCGCTGGGGACCGAAATCCGTAAAGCGCGAAGGGGACAAGGTCCTTGGGCTCGAAGTAAAAAAAGTAAAGTCTGTTTTTGACGCGAACGGCAGGTTCAACCCTGCCTATGATGAGTCACAGACGACGGTCCTCGAGGCGGACACGATCATCCTTACGATCGGCCAGATGTCGAACACCTCCTTTCTCAAGGGAACGGATGTGAAGGTCGACGAACGCGGCCGCGTGGAGTGGAACCCCGCGACCCAGATGAGCAGCGCAAAGGGAGTGTTCTTCTCCGGCGAGGTCGTGACCGGACCGGGCTCGGCCATCGCAGCAGTGGCGAACGGCCACCGGGCCGCGCTCGCAATCCATCTTTATTGCCAGGGAGAACCAATAGAAGGAAGGATCCCTTCGCAGGAAAAAGAAAAAATCAGCCAAATGCCTGCTGATCTTGTGGAAAAAATCGACAAGGAACCGCGCGTCAAGATAAAGCACCTTCCTCCTGAAACGCGCTGTGACACCATGGCCCATTTCGAAATCGGCTATGATGAAACAGAAGCGCTCAAGGAAGCGGGCAGGTGCCGCGGCTGCGGCGGCGGCGCGATCGTTGACAAAAACAAGTGCATGGCCTGTCTCACGTGCATGCGGGTCTGTCCGTACGGGGCTCCGGTCGTTACCTCTTACTCCGAAATCCGGCCGGAATACTGCCAGGCTTGCGGGCTGTGCGTTGCCGAATGCCCGGGCGAGGCCATCAGTATGGTGAGCTATGACGTGCGCGAACATCGGAACAACCTGCCCGCGATTACTGGCTCGGTTGATCCCAAACGGCAAGAGCCGTTAATCGTCGCCTTCATGTGCACGCATCACGTGGGCGTGCTGGGCTTCGATGTGGCAAAGAACATAAAGACCGTGCCGGTGCACTGTACGAGCAGGATCGACATACTTGATATCCTTAAAGCCGTTGAAAACGGCGCAGACGGCGTGGCTGTGGTCCGCTGCAATGACGGGACGTGCAAGTACCGGAACATAGCGCCGCGGGTAAATGCGAGAGTGAAAAGGGCGCAGGAGTTTATCGCAGCGCTCGGGATGGACAAGAACAGAATCGAGATTCTTTCCGCGGCATCCGGCAACGGCGGCAATCCGTATGCAGCGGTTACCGCGGAGTTTTCTGAGAAGGTGAAGAAGATCGGGATGAGAGCGAAGTAAATCCGATGGGAGTTACTCCATAAACTCAAACGCGAGAGTTCGTGCGGAAAGAATCGAAAATACCGAAACATGCGTGATATAAAAGGAGCAAGAACATGATCGTAGGATCGCAAAAGCCAATCGATGAAATCTGGGGCATGGTGAAGGACTTCAAAAAGGTCCTGGTGTTCGGGTGCAACACCTGCGTGGCCATCTGCCATGCTGGCGGCGAGAAGGAGGCCGAGACCATCGCGTCCCTCATCCGGATGAAGGCTCAGCAGGAGGGAAATCAGATGACGGTCAATCACCTCGGCGTGATGCGCCACTGCGAGCCCGAGTACTTTGAGCCGGTGATGGAAGAGGTGAAAAAGTACGACCTCATTCTCTCCTCGGCCTGCTGCGTCGGGGTGAACTTCCTGTCCGACCGGACCGGGAGCATCCCCGTGTATCCCGGCATCAACACGTCCTTCTACGGCGCGGTTGAGGCGCCCGGCACGTTCGTGGAGCTCTGCGCCGGCTGCGGCAACTGCATCCTGCACCTGACAGGCGGCATCTGCCCGATTGCGCGGTGCTCGAAGACGCTTATGAACGGCCCCTGCGGCGGCACGAACAAGGGCAAGTGCGAGGTATCGAGCGAGATCGACTGCGCGTGGTATCTGATCGTGGAGCGGATGAAAAAGCTCGGCACGCTGGAGAAGCTCACGGAAGTGCTTCCGGCCCGGAACTGGTCCACCTCCCGCGACGGCGGGCCGCGGAGGGTATCGATGGAGCATGTGCGGGCGTACGAAGAGCAGGAAGCGGCGAAGGCGGGGAAGTAGCGTCAAGATCAATTTAGCCACAGAGGACACAGAGGCACAGAGATAAAGTAAAAAATCGCAAGATTCTCTCTGCGGGCTCGGCGACCTCTGTGGCAAAATCAGGTTTTAATTCCTGGAGGTTTAGATAATGAAAAGCGGAAGCAACCTGGAAAAAGTCCTTGCGAGCGGCAAGCCCGCGGTCACTGCCGAGCTGGGCCCCCCCATGAGCGCGGATGCTCACGAGGTCGTGAAGAAGGCACAGATGCTTAAAGGCTTCTGCGACGCGGCGAATATCACCGACTGCCAGACCGCCGTGGTCCGCATTTCGAGCATCGCGGCAGGCGCTATCGCCTTCCAGCAGGGACTGGAGCCGGTCATGCAGATGACCTGCCGGGACCGGAATCGAATCGCGATGCAGGCGGATCTTCTTGGCGCGGCGGCCCTGGGGCTCAAGAACTGCCTCTGCCTCGCCGGCGACCACCAGAAGTTCAGCGCAGCCGGAAAGCTTAAAGGCCACCCCGGCGCAAAGAACGTCTACGACGTTGACACGTGCCAGCTCGTGGGCATCCTCAAAAAAATGCGCGATGAAGGAAAGCAGGAGGGCGGCGATCCGCTCGAAGTCGCGCCCAAATTTTTCATCGGCGCCTCCTGGACGCCCATGGGGGACCCCATCGATTTCCGGCCGATCAACCTCTTGAAGAAGGTGAATGCAGGCGCGGACTTCATCCAGACCCAGGGCATCTACGACATGAAGCTCTTCCGCGAGCAGATGGAAAAGATCCGGAAAATGGGACTGCATGAGCGGACGGCGATCCTCGCAGGCATTATCGTGCCGAAGAGCGCCATGATGCTCAAGTACATGGATTCATCGGTCGCGGGCGTGTCCGTGCCGAAAGAGCTGATCGACCGCATGAACAAGGCAAAGGCTGCTGCAGGCGAGGACAAGAAAAAGATGAGGGAGCTCCAGGAGCAGGAAGGCATCAAGATCGCTGTCGAGCTTATCCAACAGGCGCTCGAAACGCCGGGTGTTCGCGGCGTGCACATTCAGGCAATCGAATGGGAAAGCGCCATCGAAGGGATCGTGAAGGCGGCGGGGCTGTATCCGAGACCCACTTTCTGATGGCCGATTGATGCTATAAAATGATATTGAATAGATGATAGTATGATTAAGGCGAGGGCAACCTCGCCTTTTTCTTGTCTATCCTCCTTCGTCAGTTTCCTCAACATTTCCTTTTGAGCAATTCTTTCCATTTTTCTTGCCATTTTGTTTCAATTTATAGTATCCTTAATCAAACCTGAATTTGCTCGCTTTTAGATAGTCTTCGACGTTTTCGAGCGCAAGCCATCTGCGGTGAAGCGACTCCGAGACGAAGCCGGTTGTGTTTGAGCCCGCAAAGAAATCAAGGATGATGTCGCTCTCATCTGTAAGCAGTTTGATGAAAAACTCGGGCAGAGCAGCGGGGAAACTGCAGGATGAATGTTGAGGCCCGCTTCTTTGCATCGAAGCGTGTACGGATCGTTTGCGGCATTGTTCCCGAACTTCAGCATGTCGAAGGGAAGTTCCTCTTCTATAACGTTCGGCGGGATAGAGCCCCCGGCTGCGATTTTGTCGAAGCTGGATTTGATATTGTGGCCGGACGGCCGCGTGGTTGCGGTCACGCCTTTTTGGTTCAAACGTTTCATGTCTTTGCTGTAGGGCTTGAACACATTACGATTGTTCGCCTTCGGCCAGGGGGTCTTTGAGAGTCACCAGTGGAAACACAGCGAACTCAGGGCGAGAGCATTACCGTACTGGCGAGAACACACGACTTTCCGATT
>DASWAB010000251.1:0-6646 GCA_036391375.1 Nitrospirota bacterium | reverse complement strand
GAACACGCTCCCCGCCGTGAAACCACCCGTATCGCCGCCGAGCGTTCCCATAAACCATGAAGTAACGCCGTAGAAGGCGATGGCTGCAAGCACGCCCGCCGAGGCAAGGCCCTTATACAGGGCGCCCATGATGTAGTTGCTTTTGCCAAGCTTCACAAAGAAGGTGCCGATGATGGAGGCGATAATGGAGACGCCGCCCAGAAGAAGCGGGAACATGACCCAGGGACTATCGGGGCCGAATACGGACTTTGCCAAAAGCATTGCGGCCACGAGTGTCACTGTATAGGTCTCATAGAGGTCCGCGGCCATGCCGGCGCAGTCGCCCACGTTGTCACCCACGTTGTCGGCGATCACAGCCGGGTTGCGCGGATCGTCCTCGGGGATGTCCTTCTCAACTTTGCCCACGAGATCTGCGCCCACGTCAGCGGCCTTGGTATAGATGCCGCCCGCGATACGCGCGAACACGCTCATAAGCGAGCAGCCGAAGCCGAGGCCGATCAGCGCATGGAATGCCTGCTCGCCCGCCATCTCCTTGGCGATCGTAAAGTAACCCGCCAAGCCGATAATACCGAGGCCCACGACCATGATGCCGGTCACCGAACCACCCTTAAAGGAAAGGGTCAGCGCATTCTGGAGGCCCTTCGAGGCCGCCTGCGTCGTGCGCACATTGGCGCGCACCGTGACCCACATGCCGACGAAACCAGCCAGGGCCGAGCCCACGGTGCCGATCACGAAACCGACAGCCGTCCAGACCCCGAGAAAGTATGCGATGATCGCCACGAGGACCACCGCAACCATGGCCACGGTTTTGTACTCGCGCGTAAGGAACGCATATGCGCCTTCCTTCACCGCATCGGAAATCTGTTTCATCTTTTCATTTCCTGCATCCTGCTTGTTGACCCACGCCGCGATATACAGTGAGTACAGAACACCGACAACACCGCATGCGAGGGCAAAAACGATGATACCATTCATTGTGTCTCCTCCTTTTTGAGATAAGATTATATCGTACTGATGATGTTCTTCATGTATCAGCCTTACTCATCGCGACGCGATGGGGCCGTGCAACGAGAAACTCGTCTTCCCGGGTCATCCCCCCTCCCGAGTTTAAAATCGTTTTCTATGCCTCGAATTTACCGCTGATGATGTCCTTCAGGTAGATGTTCTCTGCCTTCAGGTTCTTGACCAGGACCCGCACCACATCGCGCATCGACAAGAACCCGACCAGGCCGGTTTCCTCAACCACGGGAGTGTGGCGAATATTGTTCTGGATCATGATGGCCATCACGTAATCCAGATCATCGCCGGGTTTCACCACGAGCAGATTGGTGCTCATGACTTCCTTGATCTTCACGTCCCCGATCGATTTTTCATTCGCCGTGCTTTTTACGATGTCGCGTTCCGTGACGATGCCCGCGAGCGAGCCCCGCTCCATGACCAGGAGCGCGCCGATATTGCACTCGGCCATCTGTTTCGCCGCATCGAGCAGCGTCCGGTCGCCGGTAGTGCTGAAGCACTCAAGACCTTTGATGCTCAGTAGTTCCTTGACTCTCATGATTCACTCCAAAAAAAACTACTTCTGATCACGTCCGCTGTATTTTGCGAACACCATTGCCGTTGTACGATAGAACAGGTGCGCGAACTTGGAATACGGGGCATACGCGAACAGGGACCAGATGAACACGAGATGGAGATAGTACACGAAGTAGCCCGCATTCATGTCGGCAAGCCGAAGCGCCCAGGAAAGCATGCCCGTCGCTCCGACGCCGATCACGATGGTAAGAAAAATCCAGTCGAAGTAGGAGCCCATGCCTGCCTTCCCCGCCTTGGTGACCCGGTTGTACAGGAGTATCGCCACGCCTGCCGCAAAGGCAATCGAACTGATGAGCGCAAGAATCTTCACGGGATCGCTCATTGGGTAGGGCGATTCGCCGAAGTGGAACGGTCCGAACGGCTGGATGCCAAGGAGCTCGAAACCATAGAGGTATATAATCGCCCACGTGGTGACGACCGCAAGCCCGGCGAACGCGTAGAAGAGAAGCATGTGGCCCCACTGCCGCATCCGGTTCACGTTGCAATCCGCAAATTTTGTGTGGGCCAGGATCGTGGTGATCGAGGAAACGATGTCGCCCGAAAGGCTTCCACTGGACTTCATCTCTCCCGCCTGCGACTTCATCCCGTTCCAGAGCCGCTGGATGCCCACGAAGGCCGACGCCGCCGCGAAAATCGCCGTCAGGATGAACACCGTGTCGATTACCGGCACGGGGACAAATTTATGATACGCCATGATGTTCCCCTCGGCTCTTGGCGCCGTAAAGTTGCCGTTGCCCAGCACCGTCAGTATAACATAGAACAGAACGGCGGGGATGGCAAAGAGCACCGGAAGGAGCTTGGCGTCCGTCGCGACCTTTGCGAAGAACGGCACCATGGCCACTTCCTTGATGCTCTGCTTCCGGATGGCGTTCAGCACCTCGCCCGGCTTTGCGCCGCGCGGGCAGTAGGCCGTGCAGTCGCTGCACTGATGGCAGAGCCAGACATCGGGGCTCGCCAGGAGTTTGTCCTTCTGGCCCCACTGCGCAAGGACCATTTCCTTGCGCGGGAAGGGATTGCCGTCCGGGGTCACATTGCAGACCACCGAGCAGGTGGCGCACTGGTAGCACTTCTTCAGGGACTCGCCGCCTCCCTTGAGGATCTCATTCACGAACTGTAGATCAGGTTTGATAACCGTTGCCTCTGACATATATCTTATCCTCCAATTACTTTTTTAGGAGTGATTATGCGTTCTTTTCATTCCGCACTCCGACCTGCGCCCAGCGTTTACGAGTGCAAGCACGAGTGCAGGGTGATTCCGCAATCCGCAATTAATTACATGCTCTTGAACGGGTTCGGGCCGAATCCCCTGACCTTTTCCACGAACTCGCCGATCATGTCCGGCAGCTTGTCGTACTCGTTGATCGCGACCTGCAGGAGCCCCACGCGCTCCGACTCGAGCTGGAGGCGGCCCAGCGTCTCGGAGACCTTGCTGAAGCGCGTATTTGCGAGCTCGCTTCCTTTCACGAAATGGCACTGGTAGTTTTCGCCGAACTTGCAGCCCAGGAGCAGCATGCCGTCGATGCCCTTCGAGAGCGCATCAGCAACCCACACGAGGTTCATGCCGCCCAGACAACGGAGCGGTACGAAACGAACGCTCGGGTCGATCTTCTTCCGGTTGACCGCGAGGGTATCGAGGGCCGGATAGGCATCGTTCTCGCACACGAGGCAGATAATACGCGTGATATCTTCGTCATCGGGCACGTCCACCGATTTCAGCATCGAGCCGACGATGTCCACGCTGTAATCCTTGAAGGACACGATGCGCTCGGGGCAGGCGCCCATGCAGGTGCCGCAGCGGCGGCACCGGTTGATATTGTATTTGGGAATGCCCTTCTCGTCTTCGTCGATGGCGCCGAAGGGACATTCCTCCGTGCACCTTTTGCAGGCCGTGCACTTGATGAGCAGCGGATCCGGGAACGTGAGGTCCCAGGCGCGGGGATGGACCGCGACGCCTCTGGCGACATGGTCCATGGCCTGAATGGCCTTGAAGGCCGCGCCGGCCGCGTCTTCCTGCGCCTCCGCCATGTTCATGGGCTGATGCACGCCGCCCGCGGCATAGATGCCCGTTCTGCGGGTTTCATACTGGAAACAGATGAAGTTGGAGTCCGCGAATCCCACGGCCCCTTCGAGGGACGGAATTTCCGGACCCTGACGGTAGCCGAGGTTTAAGATGTAATCGGGCTTGGGCGTCTGCTCGAGATAGTTCTTTTTCGATTCGTCTCCACCGCCTGCCGCCTTGGTCAGGCCGTCGAGGTACTCCTGGGCCCCGCGCGTGGTCGGCACCATGCCCGTGGCAAGGACCACGAGGTCGGCCTCTACCTTTACCTTCTCGCCGGTCTTGAGGCCGAAGAGCGTGTTCTCCATCTCGACAAACATATTGCCGTTCACGGCGTCGGAAACACCCGTAACATCCGCTTTTGAGAGCATCACCCCCGGATCGTTCTGCGCTTCTTTATAATAGAGCTCCAGCCTGCCCGGGGTGCGGATATCCTTATAGAAAATCATGGCCAGGGCATTGTTGTTCTGACGAACGTACTGCGCCTGCTTGAGCGAGGTGGCGCAGCACATGGAAGAACAATAGGGAAGATGGTTCGGATCGCGCTGTCCCGCGCACTGAATGAAGGCCACCTTCATGGCCTCTTTGCCGTCCGAGGGCCGGAGGATCTTTCCGTTGTTCTTCTTCGCGATTTCCTCGAATTCGAGGTTCGTGACCACATTCTTGATCTTGCCGTAGCCGAGGTAGTCGAGTTTGTTCGCGTCGTAAGGCTTCCAGCCCGTGGCCATGACGATCGACCCGACCTTCAGTTTCTCTCCATTGGACAGCGTCACGTCATACAGCCCCGGCTGGCCGTCGGTTCTGGAAACGGTCGTTGATTTGTAGACCTTGATGTCCTGGTTGCCTTCGACTTCGCTCGCGGTCTTGTTGATGTCCGTGTCCACGATGAGCGGCTTTTTGAAGTACGTGCCCGTCGGTATCTTTTTGTAGAGCTTGTTCACGAATCCGCCGAGCTGGGCCTCCTTTTCGACGAGCACGACCTTCTGGCCGGCCTTCGCGGCGGAGAGCGCCGCAGTCATGCCCGCGATGCCGCCGCCGATCACGAGGATGGTGCTCGAAAGATCGGCAAGAATGTTCGGCTCCGGCAGGGTGCCCTTCTGCGACTTTACGATACCCATGTTGAGGTAATCTTCTGCCGCGGACTGGGTCTCCTCGGTCATGGGGTCCATGACCCAGGCGACGAACTCGCGGATATTCACGCGCTCGACCAGGGCGCCGGCGAAGGAGAATTCCTCATATTTGGCGCGTGGCGAGCAGGCCGCGATGATGGCCGTGTTCACGCCCTCGTTCTTCATGTCGTCCTTGATGAGCTGCACACCCTCGGGGCTGCACATGGCAGCGTGGGTCTTGCAGATCGGGATCTTTTTGGCGGCATTGACGAGCTTTTCGATATTGATCGCGTCCTTGATCCCGCAACCCTGACAGATATATACGCCGTATTTCTTCTCCATCCTTATTTCCTCCTCAAGCTCTGGATGCTCTTCATGACCACGCCTGTTGCATCCTGGGCCGACCGCGCCACGTCAACAGGGGTCTTGAGCGTCCCGGTTGCGTAGATTCCCGCAGGCAACGCCGCCTGATCAACGAATCCGTCGTCGGTCACGGAAATGCCCGCTCCCTGAAGGGACCGTGCCGTCGGCTGCATGCCCGTCGCCAGGACCACCATGTCGAAGGTCTCGGTGACCTTGCCGCCGCCATGGATGTCCTCGGCAGTCACTGCCACGTCGCCGCCCTGTCCCTGCTCGATCTTGGCGACCTTGCCCTTGAGGAAGGACACATTCTGGTCTTCCTTGATCTTGGTATAGAACCGGTTCTCAAAGAGCCCGGGGGTCCGCATGTCTATATAGAAAATTTTCGCCTTGGAATCCGGGTAGAATTCACGGATATAGTTTGCCTGCTTGATCGACGCCAGGCAGCAGATGTAGGAGCAGAACGGCAGGTGGTTCTCGTCGCGCGAGCCCGCGCACTGCACGAAGGCGATGTTTTTCACTTCCTTGCCGTCGGAAGGCCGGACGATTTTTCCCGCGGTCGGACCATTCGGAGCGGCGAGACGCTCCATCATCATGTTGGTTATCACGTTCTGGACCTTGCCGAACCCCAGGTTGTCCATCCTCGTGGCGTCGTAAGGGTTCCAGCCTGTCGCCATGACCACAGCGCCGACCTTCACGTTCACCGTCTCGGGCTTCATATCGAGATGGATTGCGTCGTACTTGCAGGCCTCCACGCACTTGGCGCAGGACGAGCCCTTGCAGGCCTTCGCGTCCACGACATACTGCAGCGGAAACGCCTGATTGTGAGGGAGATAGGCCGCCTTGGTCTTCGACATGCCGAAATCGAAATCGTTCGAACGCTCCTCCGGGCAGGCCTCCGCGCACTTGTTGCAGGCCACGCACTTGTCGTTCACGAAGCGGGGCTGTACTTTGATCGTCACGTCGAAATTGCCCTCGGAGCCGGAGATTTTTTCCACCTCGGCCATGGTGTAGATCTTGACCTGTCCGTTGTTCTTGATGCGTTTATACTGGATTTCGAGGCCGCAGTTGGGAGGACACATCTTCCAGAAGTATTTGTTGAGCTGCGTCACCCTGCCGCCGAGATAGGGGTTCTTTTCCACGATGATGACATCGGAGCCCGCCTCTGCGGCTTCTACTGCAGCCGTGAGGCCGCTAAAACCTCCACCGACAACCAATACCTTGTTTTCCGCCATGATATCTTATTCCTCCTTGAAGGCAGTAAACCTGATCAATGCAAAATGGAAAATGCAAAATAGGGACGGCCTGCGATTGCATCACTTTGCACTTTGCATTTTGAATTGAGAAGATTCCGGAGAGGGCTTTCGCCCTCTCCGGAGATGTGAATGTTCTTAGTGTTTTACCGGAGCTGCATCTTCGATCATCTGGACGTACGGGACCTTCTTGACCGTCCACTTGTCGGTCTTCTGGTCGTAATTCGAGTTCACGAAGCACTTCCAGTTGGCGTCGTCGATCTTGTCGAAGTCGC
>DASWAB010000250.1:0-3397 GCA_036391375.1 Nitrospirota bacterium | reverse complement strand
CATCCGTTTCCGGAATTCGCTCAGCACGCGCTGTTCGTCCGCCCTGCCCTGGGACACAAAAGTGGCCGAGAAGCGGATATACGGGCCCGCGTCGTCCCAGGGAACGGTGCTGATAAGCTTTTCAGTGATGAGAAACTCGGAAAACTCTTCGGCATTCGCAAAGCGCCTGCCGCCCTTCACGCCCTTTGGCATCCCGACATAGAGGTAGAACGTGCCTGACGGCATTTTTGCGCGAAACCCCATCTCCGCCAGCACCTCGGTCATAGCGCTGAGCCTCCGCTCATATTTCGACGCGATTTCCGCGGTGATCTCCGGGTGGTCAAGGGCGTACACGCCCGCCTTCTGAATGGCCTTGAACTGGCCGGAGTCGCAGTTGTCCTTCACGTTTCCGTAGCCGGCGATGACCCGCTCGTTCCCCGCGGCGAAGGCGAGGCGCCAGCCCGTCATATTGTATGCCTTGGACAGAGAGTGGATTTCGACGCCGACGTCTTTCGCGCCGGTCACAGACAGAAACGAAAGCGGCTTCGAGCCGTAGACAAGCGCCGCGTAGGCCGCGTCGTGAACGACAACGATATCGTTCTCTTTTGCGAACCGGACGACCTTCTCGAAGAAGGCCTTTGTCGCGCCGGCGCCCGTCGGGTTGTTCGGATAGTTAATATACAGAAGCTTTGCCCGCTTCCTGATGTCGGCGGGAACGGCATCGAGGGCCGGCAGAAATCCGTTTTCCTCCCGAAGCGGCAGGCTTACTACCTCGCCGCCGTACCAGCGTGTGTGCGTGGCCATGACCTCGTATCCCGGCGCGGTCATGAGCGTCACGTCGCCGGGGTTGATGAAGATCGCGGGGAACATGGCGAGCACAGGCTTGCTGCCGATGCCGTGCAGGACCTCGGTTCCGGGATTGATGTCGCTTACGCCATATACCTTCTGCAGATACCGGGCGGCGGAGTCCTTGAATTCCTGGATGCCGTTATCCGCATAACCGCGGTTCTCCGGCTTTTCAGCCTCTTTCTGGAGCGCCTGAACCACCCCGGGGAAGGCCATCTCATCGGGCTCCCCCACGCCGAAATCGATGAGTTCCATCCCCGGATGGGCTTCGAGCGCGGCCCGCTTCGCGCGCTTGATCTTCTCGAACTTGTAGATCTTTTGCTCCTTGCCGAACGCGCTTCCCCCGATCCGCCCGGCGAAAAGGGATTGGATGTAGGACTCCTCTGCCAAATCAGCCTCCTTCACAACAGTGCAAAATACAGATATAATTCATTTTGGCATTCTGCATTTTTCAATTTGCACTGACGGGGTTCTTCAAACTTCCGATCCCTTCGATCCGCACTTCGATTTCATCTCCCGGCTTCATCGGCCCGACGCCGTGCGGGGTGCCGGTGATGACGAGGTCTCCGGGCTCGAGGGTCATGATCTCCGAGATGAAGCTTAAGAGATCGCCGACCCTGAAGATAAACTGCGACGTCCGCGACGATTGCCGGCGTTCGCCGTTAAGAAAAGACTCGATAAGAAGATCGTTCGGATCAAGGTCGGTCTCGATCCAGGGCCCCACGGGACAGAAGGTGTCGAACGATTTGGCCCGTGTCCACTGTCCGTCCCTCTGTTGGAGATCGCGGGCGGTCACGTCGTTTGCGCAGGTGTATCCTAGGACGCAATCAAGCGCCTCATCAGGTCGGACGCGCTTCATCCGGTCCTTGATCACAACGCCGAGCTCCGCCTCGTAGTCCACCCGCGCGCTCATTACTGGATAGAGAATGGACTCATTGGGACCGATGACCGCCGTGGGCGGCTTGAGAAAAATGATCGGCGCCTCAGGCGCAGGCATGCCGAGTTCATCCGCATGGTCCCGGTAGTTGAGCCCCACGGCGATAATCTTCGAGGGGCTGCACGGGGCGGCGAGGTTCACGCCCGAGAGGGCATGGCAGGCCTTGAGCGTCTTGAAGGGAGAAAAAAAATCACCGTCGAGCTCAGCCACCTCGTCGCCGTTTACGATGCCGTACGCCGTCCTCCCCTGGACCAGAAAACGAGCGAGCTTCATCTTCTACAGCTTCTTATCTATCCATTCGAGCAACTTTTCTTCCGGAAGAGATCCGGAAAGCACCGTGCCGTCGTCGCGCACGAGCGTGGGGGTGCCGTTGAATTCCATCGACGCGGCGATCCCCTTGCCTTTTTCCACGATATCAGCGGGACACGACGCAGGAGGCTCCGGCACCGGCTTGCCCGCAAACGCGTCGTCGAGCATGGTGAGCGATTTTGAACAGAGGATCGCCTGGACCTTTTTCGGCGAGTCCTTGTGCATGGGGAGCGGATTCAGAATAAGATAGAATGCGATATCATGGTGCTTTTCAACGATCTGCTTCATGGTCGGGTGCAGTTGCCGGCAAAAGGGGCAGTCCGGATCGGTAAACACGATTACTTTTTTCTTTGCCTTTGTCGATCCGAGGACGAGCGCGCTATCGAGCGGGATTTTTGAAACATCGACCTTCTTCGGCTGTTGCTGCTTGGCAACATCCTCGACAGATGCGAACTGTACGAGATATTTTTTCGAGTAATCGAGGCCGAACATGCCGCGTTTTCCCCCGCCCGCGTCAATCGTTATCAGCCATACGCCCTTGATCGGCGCCTCTTTCACGTCCACAACCGTACCGTTCGGCGCGATCTTTTTCACGATCGCTTCGGCGTCCTTTTTGTCCAGCTTGTGACACTCGATGCAGTCCTTCGCGCCTTTTTGAGGCGGAAATGCGAATGACGAGAACGGGATGAGAAGCAGTGCAACCATGATCATGCTGCTGTAAAATCTTTTCATTCCTGTTTACCCCCTTCAAGAGTTAGATGCAAATTTTGGCTTTTTCCGCTTTATTTGAGTCCCAGCACGTCCTGCATATCGTACAGGCCCGGTTTCTTTCCGACGATCCATTTTGCGGCGCGGACGGCGCCGCGGGCGAACATGTCCCGCGTATGGGCGCGGTGGGTGAGCTCGACCCGCTCTCCCATGCCGATAAAGTAAACGGTGTGCTCTCCCACGATGTCTCCGCCGCGGACGGTCTGCATGCCGATCTCCTCCTTCGTCCGCGCTCCCGTGATCCCTTCGCGGTGGTAGTTGGCCGCCTTCCGGTAGTCGCGGCCGAGGGCGGCGGCCACCACTTCGCCCATGCGCACGGCGGTGCCGGACGGCGCGTCCTTCTTCATCCGATGGTGCGCCTCGACGATCTCCACATCGAAGTCGGACCCCAGAATCCTCGCAATATCGGCAAGGATCTTGAAACAGACGTTTACGCCGACGCTCATGTTCGGAGAAAGGACGCAGGGGACTTTCGTTGCCAGCGTGCGGACCACGCCGAGCTGCTCCGGGGAAAAACCGGTCGAGCCGATGACAACGGCTTTGCCCTGGTCCGCGCAG
>DASWAB010000249.1:0-6814 GCA_036391375.1 Nitrospirota bacterium | reverse complement strand
TTTTGGCATTCAGTCCTTTCCCCCGCTTCGAACTACGAACTCTGAACTCAAAACTATTACTCAATCTCCTGCACCCATCCGTTTTTGAGCCCGTACTTCATTTTGATCTCGTACGCCTCATCATATTCCGCTTCAGTGATCCGCCGGTTGATTACTTTGGACTCGCCCGCCTTGTATGCCGGGAAATACTGGGACATGAGACTGATATAAACGTCCTTCGATATTTCCTCTGCGAGAAATTTCATCACGCCTTCGGTCCCCGATATTCCGCCGGGCAGGACGAGGTGACGGATGATAAGTCCGCGTTTCGCGATGCCGTGTTCGTCGAGCACGAGGTTGCCAACCTGCCGGTACATTTCCTTGACTGCCGCCCGGTTGATGTCCGCATAGCGGGGTGCAATCGAATACTTGAGCGCCATCTGGTTATCGGAATACCGCATGTCCGGCATATAGATATCCACGATGCCGTCAAGGAGCCGGAGCGCTTCCACGGAGTCGTAGCCACTCGTGTTATATACGATCGGCAAGCTGAACCCACGTTCCCGCGCAATTGCCAGCGCCTTCAGGATCTGCGGCATGAAATGCGTCGGCGTCACGAGATTCAGGTTGTGACAGCCCTGCTCCTGCAGATAAAGCATCTGACAGGCAAGCTCTCCGACGGTTCGTTCCGCGCCGTTCCCCATCTGGCTGATGGGATAATTCTGGCAGTACACGCAGCGAAGATTGCAGTTGGTGAAGAAGATCGTGCCAGAACCTTTGGTCCCGGAAAGCGGCGGCTCCTCGCCATGGTGCGGACTCACGCTGGAGATAACAGGGTTCAACCCCGACCGGCAGAAACCGAGTTTCTCATCCTTCAATCGGTTTACCCCGCACTCACGGGGGCAGACGCGGCAGGGTTTCAAGAGTTCGTAAGCGGCCTCGATGCGGTTTTGTAATTCTGTATCTGAAATCATTGAAACCATACGTCAATATCTCTGAATCCGTCATTCCCGAGTGATTCTATCGGGAATCCAGAAGTTCGATTCTCAGAGAGTGTCGTGCGAGCCACTGGATTCCCGCTTTCGCGGGAATGACCAAAAAATACTCTGCGCCTCTGCGCGAAAATTAATTCTTTCGTTCTTTCTCCATCATCTCCACGAACCGCGTAAACAGATATCTGCTGTCGTGCGGGCCGGGCGAGGCCTCTGGATGGTATTGCACCGTAAAGGCAGGCAGGGTTTTGTGCTGCATCCCCTCGCATGTCCTGTCGTTCAGGTTCATATGGGTCATAACGACCTGGTCCTTCACCGTTTCCATATCGACCGCGAAGCCGTGGTTCTCCGCCGCGATCTCGACCTTGCGCGTGGTCAAATCCATGATCGGCTGGTTCCCGCCGTGATGTCCGAATTTGAGCTTATAGGTCCTTCCACCGAGGGCAAGGCCGAACAATTGCTGCCCCAGGCAGATGCCGAAGACCGGCTTTTTCCCCAAAAGCTTTTTGATGTTCTCGATGGCATAGGTAACCGGTTCAGGGTCGCCGGGACCGTTCGACAGGAACACCCCGTCGGGGTTCATGGCGAGCACTTCCTCGGCCGGCATGGTTGCCGGGACCACCGTCACGTCGCACCGCGCGGCCGTGAGCAGGCGGAGGATGTTGCGCTTGATGCCGTAGTCATACGCCACGACATGATACCGCGAAGAAGTCTTTTTCCCGTAACCGGTCTTGAGGTCCCAGTCGCTTTCATTCCAGGTGTAAGGCTCCTTACAGGTCACGTCCTTCACGAGATCGAGACCGGTCATTTTGGGAAGGGCCGCAGCCCTGGCCACTGCGGCCGTCGGGTCGGTGTTTTTTGTGGTGATCACTCCGGGCTGGGCGCCGAAATCGCGGAGATGCCTCGTAAGAGCGCGGGTGTCGATGCCCTGAATGCCGACGATCCCGTGCTCCCTGAGGTACTCGTGGAGCGACTTTTTCGCGCGCCAGTTGCTCGGGAAATCGAGATACTCCTTCACGATGAAACCCTCAACAGAGGGCCGCGCGGACTCAACGTCTTCTGTATTGACGCCGTAGTTTCCGATCTGCGTGTAGGTCATGGTGACGATCTGGCCCTTGTAGGACGGATCGGTCAGTATTTCCTGATACCCGGTCATGCTCGTGTTGAACACGATCTCGCCGGAAGTCTCGCCTTCCGCGCCGAAGGACCGTCCTTCGAACACCATGCCGTCAGCCAATGCAAGAATTGCCCTTTTCATCATCCCTGCCATCCTTTAATCCCCAATCTGAAATCCACAATTCGCAATCAAAAACGGTCTCTCACCGTTCCGTTTATATCCACCACTTCCGCACTCACGTTGTCCCCGTCCACCGTCACCAGAATATAGTGATGGAACCCCCCATCCTTGTCCTCTGCATAGAGGGGAGCGCCTCCTCCGCCGGTTATAACGTGAATGATGCCGTCATGCGTCGTTCGTTGATAGAAATGCTCGTGCCCGGAGAATACCATTTGTACGCCATTCTGTACAAAGAGGGATTCAAGCAGTCCCCGGTAAGAAGGATTTTTATCCAGGCTGTCTCCGGCGTGCTTTCCCTTTCCCCGTATCGTATAAAGCGGGGCGTGCAGAAACACGAATTTGTGTTTTCGCTTCGAATTTGCGAGGACTTTCTTGAGCCATTTGTACTGAGCGCCGGCAATCTTCCTCATCTGATGGTCGAAGTACGTGTCAAGGACGATGAAGAGCGAATTGCCGACGACAAAAGAATAATAAAGCTTGTTGCCGGGAAGATCGACCTCTTCCTGATAGATCTTCTCGGTCCGCGGCTTCCGGGAATAGACGTCGTGGTTGCCGACGGTCAGGAAGTACGGCATCGTGATCGGTTTGGACATTTCCCAGAATTTCGACCAGTCCTGTTTGTTGCCCGGCCTTGTTATCATATCGCCGGTGTTCACGACGAAATCCGGCTTGCGCTCGACGATCGCCGAGACGAGTTTCTTATATACCTCGTCGCCCGAGCGGTTGTCGCCGATCACGGCGAAGCTGAATTTTCCCTGGACATTCTTTAGAGCAGCAAGCTTCTCCTTAATCTGCTGATCCTGGCCGGCAAAAACAGGAGTAACAGTAATCAGGATTAACAGCAGTACCGAGAGGATTCTTTTCCTCCGAACTCCGAACTCAATACTCCGCACTATACTTTTCCTCCCACGATCGTCTGGGCCGCCCTGCCCTTCAATTTACAACTATTGAAAGGCGTATTTTTCGACTTTGACTTGAACTGTGACGCATTCACGGTCCATTCGGCATCCGGGTCGATGACCGTGATATCGGCATCCGCCCCGACCGAGAGCGCGCCCTTATTGAGTTTTAAAACCGATGCGGGATTAATGCTCAGTTTCCGAATCACTTCTGCTATTGACAGAACGTCCTCTCCCGCCAGTCTGAGCGACAACGCCAGCGCCGTTTCGAGCCCAACAATGCCGAAAGGGGCATAGTCGAACTCACCGGACTTTTCGTCCATTGCGTGCGGCGCGTGGTCCGTCGCGATCACATCGATGGTCCCGTCCCTGAGCCCCTGTTTGATCTCAGCGACATCGTTTGCGGTCCGGAGCGGTGGGTTCATTTTTGCCATGGTATTGTAACCCCGCACCGCCTCCTCGGTCAAAGTAAAGTAGTGCGGGCAGGTCTCGGCAGTGACCCTGACACCGCGGGCTTTCGCGTCACGAATCAGCCTGACGGATCCGGCCGTGCTTACATGGGCAATATGCAGCCTGCCGCCCGTGAGCTCCGAAAGCGACAGGTCTCTCGCCACCATGACGTCCTCTGCTGCATAGGGGATTCCCCGGAGACCCAGCTCAGTCGAAACCACGCCTTCATTCATCACGCCCTTGCCCGAAAGCGAACTGTCTTCGCAGTGGGAGACGATGAGCATATCGAATATTTTTGAATATTCCAGCGCACGTCGCATGATTGCCGCGTTCATCACCGGCTTGCCGTCGTCCGAAACCGCGAGGCATCCCGCCTCGCGAAGCTCGCTCATCTCGGCCAGTTCCTCGCCCTTGGAGCCCTTGGTTATTGCGCCGATAGGATATACCCGCGCCGCCGCATCCCGGGCTTGAGACAGGATGAACTCGGTGACCGAACGGTTGTCGTTCACGGGGTTCGTGTTCGGCATGCAGCAGACCGACGTGAATCCGCCTGCCCTGGCGGCCGCCGTTCCCGTCGCGATCGTTTCCTTGTACTCGAACCCCGGCTCGCGAAGGTGAACGTGCATGTCGATAAGACCGGGGACAACAAGCTTGCCGGAGGCATCTATAACCTGCGCGCCGCCGGCGGATAACGAACCCGGTTTGCCGAGTTTGGCTATCTTGCCGTCTGACGCGAGGATATCGAACTTCCCGTCAATCTTGTTCGCAGGGTCGATGATATGACCGTTTTTAATGATAATGTTCATTTGAACACCTTATTCACCACAGAGGATGCAGGGGAGAGACCCTGGATTCCCGCCTTCGCGGGAATGACGCCTTTATTCCGCACTCCGCATTCCGCAATTACTACGCCTCCGCCTTGCTCCCGCCGGACAGCAAAAACATAACCGCCATGCGCACCGCAACGCCGTTCGTCACCTGATCGAGGATCACAGGCGTCCCGTCGGCGACCTCCGATGATATTTCCACCCCGCGGTTCATGGGGCCGGGGTGCATCACGAGGGCATGGTTTGCCGCGCGTCCGACCCGCGCTGGATTCAGTCCGTAGAGTTTCGCGTACTCGCGCACGCCCGGGAAGAGCCCCGCCGCCTGGCGCTCGAGCTGGAGCCTCAGCATCATGACGACATCGGCCCCTTCCACCGCCTTGTCCATATTGTAATGGACTTCGGCGCCCATGCGTTCGATCCCCGGCGGCATCATGGTCGGCGGGCCGCATACACGCACCTTGGCTCCCATCGTCGTAAGTCCGTAGATATTCGACCGGGCCACCCGGCTGTGGGCGATGTCGCCGACGATGGCCACCGTCAAACCTTCAAGCCTGCCGAGCTTTTCCCGTATCGTGAACATGTCCAGAAGCGCCTGCGTGGGGTGCTCGTGGAAACCGTCGCCCGCGTTGATTACCGAACTCTTGAGCCGCTTCGAGAGAAACTCGGGCGCGCCTGAGCAGGAGTGCCGGACGATGATCATGTCGCATTTCATCGCCTCGATGTTCCTTGCCGTATCGAGGAGCGTCTCGCCCTTGACCACGCTCGACGTCGAAGTCGAGATGTTGATCACGTCGGCGGAGAGCCGTTTGCCCGCAAGTTCGAAGCTCGTCCGCGTCCGGGTGCTCGCCTCGTAGAACAGGTTGATCACGGTCCTGCCCCGGAGCGCCGGCACCTTCTTGATGTCCCGCTCGGACACGTCCCTGAACGTCGCCGCCGTGTCGAGGATGAGCTTGATCTCGTCCGCAGTCATGCCTTTAATGCCGAGCAGGTCTTTAGATTGCAAGCTACTCATCGCCAGTCCTTACATGCCCTGGATTCCCGTGTTCGAGGAAATGCCGTTTTTTATTCCGTACTCCGAATTCCGCGCTCCGCACTCGATTCATTCTCCTAAAATGACCACTTTCTCTTCCCCGCCGCCTTCCGAGAGCATCACTTCCACCTTCTCCTTTATCGAGGTCGGGAGGTTCTTGCCCACATAATCCGGTCGTATCGGGAGTTCCCGATGCCCGCGGTCCACGAGCACCGCAAGCTGAATGCGCAGCGGTCTGCCGTAGTCCATCACGCTGTTGAGCGCCGCCCGAATGGTCCTGCCGGTAAAGATCACATCGTCCACCAGCACCATGATCTTGTCCTTGAGGTCGAAGGTAATGTCCGTCGCCTGGGGCACGGGCTGGGACTTGCGTGTCGCCAGATCGTCGCGGTACATGGTGATATCCAGGCTGCCCAGGGGCGGTTCCGCCCCTTCGATTTCCTTGATTTTCACGGCAAGCCGTTTGGCGAGGTGCACCCCGCCCCGCTGGATGCCGACGAGCACGATGTCCCTCGCCCCTTTGTTTTTTTCCAGGACCTCGTGGGCAATCCGGGTAAGCGCCCGGTCTATGCCGTTCTTGTCGAGAATCAGGGCCTTTTCTTTGAGCGCCATCGCCACCATCCCCCGAAAGTACTATGATGACACAAAAAAAGGCCTTCCCCCGGAAATGGGAGAAGGCCTGCGTTTACCGTTTGAGCGTAACTCCGCTGTTTGTAATTTTTCATCGTGACCCTTCCTGGCCTCACAGGACCAGAATTAAAGAGGATTAAACCAATGAGACAATACCTCAACTGCCGCGGTCATGTCAAGAACTTTCTTTTTACCCCCGAATTTTCTTGAGCAGCCACGCCATGTTCTTTCCCAGGTTTTTCATGGTCTGCACGCCTTCGCTGTCGTTGTTCACCTCGCCAGGCTGCCTGCCGATGCCGATGTTCCAGTAGCTTGAACCCGGGATGATCATGCCGTTGATCGTGAAAAAATAGTTGAGCGAATTGAAAGCATGGATGGCCCCTGCGCGCCTGACCGCCACGACCGCCGCCCCCGCTTTGCGCTGATACATCTCGTTGTTCGCCCGGCCCACCATGCCGCTCCGCTCAATCAGCGCCTTCATACTTGCCGACACATCCGCGAAGTACGTGGGCGATCCAAGCAGTATCCCGTCCGCCTCGATCATCTTCTGAATGCACTCGTTCACGATGTCCTTGTCCACGCTGCAGCGCCTGTTCTTTTTCTCAAAACACTTGAAACACGCCATGCAGCCCTGGATTGGTTTTCCCGCGAGCGAATACAGCTCGGTTTCGATCCCCTCCGCTTTGAGCTCACCGAGCGCCAGGTTGAGG
>DASWAB010000248.1:0-11145 GCA_036391375.1 Nitrospirota bacterium | reverse complement strand
GGTCTGCATACAATAGACGCGCGGCCGAATGCTATTATAGCATACCCGTACGGATGGAACAAGCGGCTTGACCCCGAACACGTACAGGATGTTCCCTATGAAGCAGAAACCGGTGAGTGCAACGAGGATGGAGCACATGCCGACGAAAAAGATGGAAAAGGCCCAGTTGGGATGATGCGCTGCGGTCAGGAGGGAACTTCCGCTGACGTCAATGCCGGCAATGAGCCAGACGAGCCTTTCGATATACCACCAGTCGGTCCTGACCAGAAAAACACGGCATGGTTTTTCCATAGGGACAGCCTCCCCGCGGAGATGTGTATACTTTCATTATAGCAAACGATCATAAGGATACGTTCACCCAGGTTGACGGGAGAGCGGGAAGCGGATACACTTATCCACAGCAGCGGCGCCTTTTTCTTTTTTCGGAGGCCTCATGTCAACGGGCTGTTTCATCGGGATCGACCAGGGGAGCAGCGCGACCAAGGCCGTTGTCGTAAGCAGGGAGGGGCAGGTGCTCTTCCAGACCAGGAAGGACCTCGCCCCACCGGTCCGCGAGGGCATTCGCATCGAGCATGACCCGGAAGAAATTCTCCGGTCGGTCTCCGATGCGCTGAACGAATGCGGCCAATTCGTCCGAAGCGCAGCGGTCGCGGCCCTGGGCATCGGCCTCTCGTGTCAGCGCTCCTCCTGCCTCGCCTGGAGCGAAACAACCGGAAATCCGCTCACGCCGGTCATCAGTTGGCGCGACACCCGGGGGAGCGCCCTCGCCGGGCGCATCAGGGACCAGGGGACCCTGGTCCAGCGGCTGTCGGGCCTGCCGCTCACGCCCTATTATTCCGCCACGAAACTGCGCTGGCTCAGGGACAACATCGCGGCGGCAAGACAGCCGGATGCGATCTTCGGAACGCTGAGCAGTTTTCTGATGCGCCGCCTCGCCGGAAATAATAAAGAAAGCGTCATCGACCACACCCATGCCGCGCGCACCCAGCTCATGAATATCAGGACCCTTGCCTGGGACGAGGAACTGCTCGGGCTCTTCGGCCTGGCCGGCATGCGGCTGCCGAAAATCGTTCCCTCGGCGCACGTCTTCGGGAGTGCACATATCCCCGGTGGAGACATTCCCCTCCTTGCCTCTCTCGGGGACCAGCAGGCGGCCATGCTCGGCCTCGGCGTGCTCGAGCACGGGGACGCGGGAATCAACTTCGGGACGGGCGGATTTCTGATGGTAAATACCGGCTCAGGGCTTGTTCCCGCCGAGCGTCTCATGGCGTCGGTGCATTATTCGAGTGAGAAAGAACTGTATTATCTCCTCGAAGGGAGCGTGAACGCCGCGGGCGACGCGCTCGAATGGCTGAGGACGAACCTCGGACTTTTCAGGGAATACGAGGAGGTAGACGACCTCTGCTGGAAGGCCGCAACCGACGTCGTGGCCTTCATAGGCCTGAACGGCGTTGGCGCGCCGCACTGGAAGCAGAACGTCTCAAGCGCGTTCCACGGACTGGGTCCGGAGAGCGCCTCTGCCGACATGGTGCGCGCGGTTGTGGAGGGCTTCGTTTTCTTCATCAAGGACATCGCGGAAGAGGTCAGAAAGAGCGGCATCGAGCCCAGAAGCTTCGTGCTCGCGGGAGGGCTCTCCTCCCTCACCTATCTGAGCCAGATCCAGGCCGACATCCTCAACGCGGACGTGCGCGTCAGCACGGGCCGGGAGGCATCCGCCCTGGGCGCGGCGTTTCTGGCCGGCATGCAGCACGGGGCATGGAAGGCGGACGACGTGAGGAGGATGGCGGCGCAGGGCGAGGTCGTGAGCGGCGAAGCGAATCCGGGGCTTGAAAGAAGGTATAAAAAATGGAAGGAACTGCACCGGGTGACGAGGGAACTGGACAGGGGGTGACGCGACTCCGACCGAAGCTCAGCATTGGCGTATTCGTTGGTTAATATGCTGCTCAGAACGCCTTCTCAAGACGCTCCGCAAGCCAGACCTTGATGATCGATTGGGCTAAGCGTTTTGCCTCTTTTGTCCAATAATTTGGATCATCCAGACAGGAAAATCGACGTTTACCCGTTTTTGCTCCTGCTCAGGCCTTCGCGCTTTTTTTATGTCGTGGTGCTTTGGAAAAACATGAGGGGGGGCAATATAAGTCAGGGAATAAAACGATTCCACCCCGTCAGGAAGGGAGACGTTCCCTGCGAGGGTCCTAACGGGGTGAACAGGCATCGGCGTCACGGGCAATATACACGCGCACCGTAGTCATTGCCGATGACGTAATTTTCAAGGGCCTGGATCGTGCTCTCCTGCTCGGAGATGATCATCTTGACGATGTCGCCCAGGCTCACGACCCCGATGATCTCGCCGTTGTTGGTTACGGGCAGATGACGGATATGCCTGTCGGTCATGAGCGCCATGCAGTCTTTGACGCTCAGCGACTGGCCGGCGCAGATGGGCGGACAGTTCATCAGTTCCTCGACCGTAGACGTCCTGGAAGATTTCCCCTTCAAAATCACCTTTCGCGCGTAGTCCCGCTCCGAGAAAACGCCGACCAGTTTCCCCTCCTCGACGACCAGAAGCGCGCCGATGTCCTTGTCCGCCATCATCTCCAGGGCCTCATAGGCGGTCGCGTGCGGGGTAATGGAGAAGAACTGGCGCCCCTTCATGTTCAGGACCTGTCCAATCGTGATCATCGAATACATACGGTAAACACCTCCTTTCTCTGTCCGTTCAAAAAAAATGCCGGGCATGCCGAAGGAAGCTCCCTCGGCAGCTCGGCGACCTTGTTCAAGATCCGTGGTCCCCCCCCCATGAACGTTCGGCTTTTTCGGGAGCGTAAAGCTATTATTTCTTTAATACCACCGCGCCCCTTCCCTGTCAAAGCCTATTTCTGACTGCAGATATTCTACAGCTACCTGTTGCTACGAAAAAAGTGTTATTTCTCCGATCTTCCGATCATCAGGAAGCGGGCAAGTCCAGGACAACGGCCTAACAGGTCGCTGAAAAACTCTTAAGATGTCATTTGCGAGGAGCGTTTTTTGCGACGCGGCAATCTTGGAGTTATTGATTTCCTTACAGCCGGGATTGCTTCGTTTCGCTCGCAAAGACGGCTAAAAGGCTTTTTTGAGCAAGCTGCTAAGGGGCTAAAACAAAAAGCCCTTGCCATATATAGCAAGGGCCTTCAGCACTCGTTCGTGACAATTCGCGTCAATTCGGCTGAAGAACAGCTACACGTTCTCCACCATCTCCCACACGCCGCACGGGCAGATGCCGGCGCAGAACCCGCAGCCGATGCACTTCGACTCATCCACCACGTATTCATAGGACTTGTTCGGGAGTTTTTTCCTCGTGATAGCGCCGTAGTAGCATGTTTCGACACACATGCCGCAGTCACGGCACGAGCCGCAGGACATGCAACGGTCCGCCTCCTTCCTGGGGGAGAACTTAATGTCCGTCCGGCAGACGGTCTCGTAGTATTGGGTCTTGATCCTCTCATAGGGGATCACACGCCGCTCCTCGGGAACGTAATCGGTGTTCATGAGGAGCGTATGGATCTTGTCCGCGGCGACCTTGCCCGCGCCGATGGCGTGGGTCACAAGGCCCGGTCTGGTCGCGTCGCCGATGGCGAAGACCTTCACGTCGGAGGTCTGGCCCAGGTCGTTCACCGTGATGTGGCCCCGGTCCGTGTTGATCGACGGCGGCAGGAAATCGAGCACCGGCTTGTCGCCGATCGAGATGATCACGAGGTCCGCGTCGAGCGAGGTGTTGTCCTTGAAGAAGAGCTTCTTCGCCTTGGCGTCGTAGCGTTCGGTCAGTTTCGGATACAGCACCTTCGCGCCCTTGGATGAGGCAAGTTCCATCTCCTTGCCGAACGCGGCCGGTTTCTGCACGTCAACTGCTATGACGGATTCCGCGCCATGGTCGTACGCCTGGCACGCGATGTCCATGCCCACGTTGCCCGCGCCGATCACGACGACCTTCTTGCCCTTGACGCTCCGGGGCTTGCCGAAGTTGATCTCCTTGAGGTAATCGATGCCCTTCACCACGTCCTCGTGGCCCGGGAACGGGATGACTCGGCCTTCCTGGGCGCCCACGGCAATCACGACCACGTCGTGGTCCTTGTAGATCTGGTCGAACTTCTTCCGGTCCACCTTGGTACGGGTCTGAACGTTCACGCCGATCTCGGCGAAGCGCGCGAGTTCCTTGTCCAGGATTCTCTTCGGGAGGCGCTCGCGCGGAATGCACATCTCGAGCTTGCCGCCGATCTTAGGCGCGGCCTCGTAGAGATCGACCGTGTGGCCCTTGAGGCCCAGTTGCCACGCGGCGGAAAGACCGCCGGGTCCACCGCCGATCACTGCAACCTTGTTGCCTGTTGCCTTCGCCTTCTTCGGGGCCTTGAGATCAAGCGCCGCTCTGCCATATTCCTTGATATTGAGAGGCTTGTCCACGCGGCCCCGCGTGCAGTCGGTCATGCAGAGGTTCGGGCAGACCGTGCCGCAGACTGTTGCCGGGAGCGGGCTGTACTGGAGCACGAGGTTCAAGGCCTCCGCGGTCCTGCCCTGCCGGAGAAGCGTCGCGCGTTTGTGAGAAGGAATCCGCGACGGGCAGGCATATGCGCACGGCGGAAGATACTTGTCGTTCTTCCACTGCGGCTTCCATCTCCGGTCCTCGCCGGAGGTGATGTAGGGAAGCACGGAGCGGTCGTGGGTGAGGTACGCGCCGAACATGCCGCCCTTGCCGACTTCCTTTTCCCAGACGTTCGTGCGGAACTCGGTCAAGCCCATCTTGAGCTTGCCCTTCATCTTGGCCTTTTCGGCCGGCGTGTATGCGATGATCTTCTTCCAGGCGTTGATGTCCTTCGTAAGCTCTTCGTAATGCGACATGCGGTCGATGGCTGTAAGGTACGGCTTCATGTTCGCTTTGAGCCAGTCCCAGTCCTGCGGCGTCAGTTCCACCACGCGCACGTCGCCCTTGCTGTACTCTTCCCTGATCGGGCCGCGGAAATAGATCGTGCCGCCGACCATGCCCACGCACGGCCGGTAGCCCAGGATGTTCTCGGGATCGCGGGGATTCACGCCGCAGACCACGGCTATGCCGCCTGCCTTGAACTCGGCGAATGAGTCGCCGACCCCGCGGAAGTACCAGGATTCGAGGTCAGGGAAACGAGGGTTCTTCTTGGTCATGGTGTCGCACCGCGCGCCTCCCCCGCCCTGGACATAGAGCTTGCCCTGGGCGGCCGCGTTGTGCGCGCCGTTCGCCACGTCTCCTAAAACAGTGATCGTTGCCCCGCAGTTGAGCCAGCCCGTGTCGTCGGACGACGAGCCCTTGACGGTGATCTGCGTGCCGTCCATGCCCATGCTGCCGACGCGCTGGCCCGCCGTGCCTTCGATGGTCACCGTAACGCTGCCGAACTTCGGCCAGATGCGTCCGCCGATGCCGTGCTGCCCGTCGGCCTGGACCGTGATCTCCTTTGCCCCGTCTTTGACGGCCTTCTGGAGCTGTTCTTCGAGGTTTTTCGAAGAGACCCGTTTTCCGTCTATATTGCCCTTGATTATCATTTTGTCCCTCAAACCCGGGTTAACCACAGAGATCGCAGAGGAACTACTTCATTCTCAGGACTTACCCTGTGTCCTCTGTGGTAAATATTTTTCGTTTCTAACAGACGTACGAAATCGACAACCTGTCCGCGATTTCCTTATCGTTGACACCCAGCGCATCCGACATGCCGATCGGCAGTTCGGTCGAACGGCCGAGCGGCGCGAAGATCTTCCTGAGCTCGACGTCGGCTGCCTTGAACACCTCGACAACGCGCTCAGCCACCTTGTCCGGGTCGAGCCTGCGGTAGAGCTTCGGGTCCTGCGTGGTGATGCCGCGCGGACACTTGCCCAGATTGCAGACGTTGCAGCGGTTGTACTCGTCGCCGAAACACCCGGCTGCCGCCTGCATGATGTACTTGCCGATGTCAACGGCCGAGGCGCCGAGCATGATGAGGGCTGCCGCGTTCGCCGCGAGGTTTCCGCCCTTGCCCACGCCGCCTGCCGCGATCAGGGGAAGCTCGTTCTGCTTGCCCTGCTTCACGAGATCGAGGTAGCAGTCGCGGATGTTCGTGGCGATGGGATGTCCCATCTTGTCCATGGAAACGTTGTAGGCAGCGCCGGTGCCGCCGTCCTCGCCGTCGATGCAGAGTGCGGCAGCGTAGGGATTCCTGGCAAGGTTATTGAGCACCGCGCGCGCGGTCTTGGTTCCGGAAATCTTGGGATACACGGGTACACGGAAGCCCCAGGCCATGGACATGGACTGGATCATCTTCGCGACCGCTTCTTCGATGGAATATTTCGTCTGGTGCGTGGGCGGCGAGGCGAGATCCACAAACTGCGGGACGCCGCGGATTTTGGCGATGAGCCCCAGCACTTTGTACGCCTGGAGGAGTCCGCCGTCGCCGGGCTTTGCGCCCTGGCCGTACTTGATCTCGATGGCGCAGGGGTCTTCTATCATGTCCGGAAGCGAGCGGATGATCTCGTCCCACCCGAAGTAGCCTGATGCGATCTGGAGGATGAAATACTTGATGTAGCGCGATTTCAGGATCGAAGGCGGTATGCCGCCTTCGCCCGAACACATCACGACCGGAATGCCCTCGACCTCGTTCAGGTACGTGACACCCATGGCAAGCCCCTCCCACATGTGGGGCGAGAGCGCGCCGATGGACATGGAGCCGATCCGGATCGGAAAAATTTCACGGACCGGCGGAATGAACGTGTGGTCGCTGATCACGAGCTGGTCGCCCTGGACCTTGAGCGGAAGCTGTTCAGCCGGAAGGTTCCGCCCGAGAAGCGTCCTCACCCGGAACTCATGCCTGCCTGCATCGAGCGCCGGGTCCGTGAGCATCGAGATGCGCGTGAATTTGAGCTTGTCCAGGGTCGATTGCGCAGGGTCGTTTCTCCTGCCCCCGCGCATGAATGGAATGCCGCCCTTGTTCCTGAAGTGATAGAGCTTGTGCTGGAAATTGTATTCCGGGAAGATCGCGTCCGTGGGGCAGACCAGCGAGCAGGTGCCGCAGCCGATGCAGTAGCGGTCGATCTCCGTGACCTGACGGACCACGTGCGTGAGCCTGCGCGTGACCTTGGGCTCGGGCAAAGCGCCCTGAGAAGACACCACCCGCTGGGTGTAGACCGTGGCCTCGATGGACTTCATGGGGCAGACGGCGGTACAGCGGCCGCAGCGCGTGCAGCGGTCCTCGCGCCACTGAATTATATAAGGAAGCTCTTTTAAGGAGAGCTGATGATTCTTGTCTAACCTTGAAGCTGGTTCCATACCTGCACCTCCTGTGCACCGGGCGCGATGATCACCCTGAGCGAGAGCTGGCGGTTCTTGTCTAACCGTGAAGCTGGTTCCATACCTTAATCTCCCGCGCGCCGGGCGCGATCACCACCATGTCGTACTTCATGGGGAAGATGTCCGTTGATTTGTCGCGGTCCGGAAGAACGCTGTCCACGCCGCACACCTCGGACATGAGCGCGAACTTTCCGGGCTTGCCCCCGACCACGCCGGGCCTGAGTTTTTTCGAGTCCTGGACCATGAAGACCGAACCGTCCGGCGTGAATCCGATCACGCAGTTCGGGCCGTCGATGCAGAGCGGGCGGAGCGACTTCTTCATGAGCCGGAGCACTGCGGCATCCGAACGCTTCGCTATCTCCGCGTCTTTCATCGGCGTGATCACGTCTTTATAATAATGAAGCGGATAGCCCAGGGTCCGGTTGGCGTAGTGCATGATGTGGGTGAACACCTCTGAATCCGAATTATAACCTATATAGCCGGGATTTCCGCGGCCCATGAGATATTCCCGGATCGGCACAAAGGCCGTGTTCTCGCCGTTCGTCATCGATGCGTAACCCTGGATGAAGAAGGGATGACAGGCGTAC
This sequence comes from Nitrospirota bacterium, assembly GCA_036391375.1. GTDB lineage: Bacteria > Nitrospirota > UBA9217 > UBA9217 > UBA9217 > DASWAB01. The sequence goes on along the minus strand of DASWAB010000248.1, from coordinate 3,240 downwards.
AGATAGATCGCGTAGTTTGTGTTCTGTCTGCCCTGGGCAAGGACGATTTTCGATTTCAAGCCGGACTTTTCGATGCCGAAGAATTCTCCCAGTTGCAGGGGGTCGCCCACTTCTTTAAGAGTAAGAACGTCGGGATAGAACGAAAATACGAACAGCGACCCGTCCGGCTCGCCCATGAGCCTGAGCGTGAGCCGCGTGTGCATCAGGAAGTCGTCCTGTTCCTTATTCGATTTGTCCCTGTACGCTGCGGGATAGTCGTAGACCTTCGCGATGTAGTGCTCGCGCCGCTCCACGCCCGGAACGTTCTTGATCGGCGGCTCCCAGGAAAATTTCTCGACAAAGCCCTGGGCCTTCATGTAGTCTTCGAGCATGCCCAGGCCGTTGTTCGAACAGATGGCCGACAGCGTGGGATACTTTTTATAGTCCGCGAACGGGCCGGCCATGTCCTTGAGCATGAGCCCCAGGCCCGAGCCGTCGTGGCCTTCCTTCATGGTTTCGAGCGAGTGGATGTTCTCCATGGGGGAGATATAATCGCTCGACGTGATCGCGCTCAAACGGCACATTCCGCTACTCCTGTCCTCGTATCCCTGTCTGCTCGTGGAATTTGCTGCGGTCTTTTTTCCGGCGGGAATACGCTCTGGATTCTGCGATAAACAACCCTGTATCTTTTCGGCGAATGTTAAAAAAAGCCCCTCTCCAGGGGCTTTTCACTCGGGGGAACAGCGACCGAGACAAAATACAATACACCCGATTATGTACGCCTGTCAAGCCGAAACTTGCGAGAGTGAAGGCATGTTTTTGTGTCATCGCAGGGCAGGGGCGAAATCACAAGCGTGCTTTATTCTCTTGACAAACAAGAGGTTTCTCGTATATCTTTAGAGCAAAAATCGGCATAGTAATATAAGAACAGCGCGCCATTCTCCGAAAAAGGGCACTATTGTCAGGAGGCAGGAATGACCACATTGCAAAAGGACCTCATGCACGCGGCATGCATCGCTCTTCTCCTCATGATTGTTCCCGATTCGGCCCATCCTCAGGAACAGAAAGAACCCATCCAGCAGTCGGAAAAAACTCCCGGGGAGCAGGCTCCGGGGAAATCAGGCACCCTGATCGTCCCCACGCCTGGCGGCAATGGGGAGGAGAAAGCAGCAGCGGCGAGCGCGACGCCCGCTGCCGGGGAAGCGCCCGCCGAAGAGACAGCGGCCCTCAGTTCGGAAGAAACAACCACTTACATCATCAAAAAAGGCGACACGCTGTGGGACATTTCGAATGCCCTCTTAAAAGACCCTTTTCTCTGGCCCTTTATCTGGAAGGCGAACCCGTCCATTTCCAACCCCGACCTGATTTATCCCGGCAACACGCTTGCGATCCCGAGTCTTGCGCCGATTGAGCGGGCGCTGACCGCGCCTGCCGAGGCAATGCCGCCGGAACAGAAAGCCGCGGCGGAACAACCGGAGGTCGCGGTTCAGCCGAAAACCGGAGAAACGCCCGCAAGCAGACTCATTCTGCCTGAGGAACAGCCCGTCCCGCTTATGGATAGGTATGCCCTTCTGGGCGCCGGATTCGTGAATCAGGACGAGAGCGACGACCGGATCGTGGGCGCGGCGGAAGGCTCGAAATCCATTTACGGATATGACGATGTGGTCTATGTCAGGATACATGACGGGAGCAAGGTAAACATCGGGGACAAATTTCTCATTTACACTTCGCTGAACAAGGTCAAACACCCGAAAACGGGGACCACGTTCGGCAGGCTCATCAGGGGCCTCGGCATTCTCCAGATAACGGCCAATGATTCGCCCAAGGCGCTTACGGCGCGCATCACGCTCTCCTTCGCCGAGATCGGAAAGGGCAGCATGATTACGCCGTACCAGGAGCCGGCGCTTTCCTATCCATCGCCGGAGAAAAGGACCAAGGACATCTCGGGATACATTCTTGAAGTGCGGGACGAGCGTACCATCAACGGCCAGGCGGATTTCGTGTACCTCGACAAAGGGAGCGCCGACGGCGTTGCGGTCGGCGACAAATTCAGCGTGTATGTCGAGCCCGAAAAGAGCGATTTCCCGAGGAAGAAGATCGGCGAAGGTCAGGTGTTTCTGGTAAAGGAACGCACGTCGACCGCAGTCGTCCGCAAAAGCACGCAGGACATGGCGAAAGGCGACATGGTGGATTTCAAAAAATGAGGGTTCGCGGGCTCAATGCCTGAATCTGCCCGCTTCGTATTCCTGCTCCAGATTTTGATATAGTTTCTTTCGCGTGATTTTCGGCAGCGAAAAATCCCCCTTCAGGTTCCAGGCATTCGACAACGGTTCGAACCCCTTCGGCATGGGGCCGCCGTCCGGCCCGGCAAATTCCGTCACCCGAAGGCCCTTTTCGTCGGCGACAATCGAATAGTAACCCTCATAAGTGTACGGCAGGATTGGGGATACTAAGCTCTGGCGGCGGTTCAGCCAGGTGGAAAAGCTGCCGCCGAAGCGTAAACAGATCGTGCAGATTCCCGATGCGTTCCTCGGAAGTGAGAAGGCTAAGAAGACGGGATAACTATTCGCATGCATCGACATGAGCAAATGCGTCAGTTTCTTTGGTCCAGCCGATGTTCCCGTCTTTATCTTGGATTATTGCCCACCATTCGTATTTAGGTCGCGATACAACCTGAACCGCTTGCGAGTTCGGCGGAGTTCCCCACGCATTTTCTGGAACGGAGATTTGATCAGAATAGACCTTGCCTTTGTACCAGAACAAGTCGTTTCCCTCGCCCTGATAATGCAACGTGTAAACAACCTCGCCTGGCTGAAGAGAAAGCTCAGGAGATTTGCTATCGGTTGTGTAGCCGATCTGAATGGCCTTGGTGATCTTCGTTACGCCATATTCCGTTGTGATCACAACTCCCGTTAGGCCCCGCACCGATTGCCCCTTCTTGACACGGAAACTGACGGGAAATTTTTCAGATCGCCTTTTATAGGTGTTTAGATCCCGCTTCGCAGTCCACTCCTTATACGTGCAGCACTCAAATGGACACGCGCCCCAATCGTAGTACGGTACCGTTGGTTTATCGGAGCTATCTTGAGCAACAGCCACGATCGTAGACAGCACAATTATTATCGATGTAATTAGTATTTTTAAGTAACCGATGCGCATTTTGTCCTCGTGGTTAGTTAAGGCTGATATCCCCGGATACCATCACCGAAACCTGGCTGTCCACCCGTCGTGTGCAGCTGTATATGAAAATGAGTTCCCGGT
>DASWAB010000247.1:0-2233 GCA_036391375.1 Nitrospirota bacterium | reverse complement strand
GGAAAGCACACGCACCCGGCCGTGAAACTTGAAGCGTTCCCTTATGAGATGACCGAGGCTCTCGAGAATTTCGGCAAGGTTTCCCCCTGTCTCGCGCTGGATGATAACGGAGACGGCGAAGAACTTGAGGTCATCGCAGTCCACCCGCCGCGTCATGTTTGTCAGGGCCTCAGCCGCTCCTATCCCGAAATTAATCTCATCGAGGGTCTTGCCGAATTCCGCGCCTACCGGCTCTCCAAACTCCTCCGCGACCATTCTCAAGCCGCCGGTAAAAGCATGGCCCGCCTTCAACGCACGGGCGACGAGCTCGAGGGCTTCGGGAAGCTGCCTTTCGAACTTTTCCATCCTCTTCTTCCTCTTGTAGGACAGGTAGAAAAACGGCGATAGTGCCGTCATCGTCGATGATATCAGGGAGGCGAAAAAGTTTATTTTTAAAGCCGCTGAGAGAAAAAGGATCCCGGCAAAGAACAGCAGCGCCGAAAGAACCATGAAAAACCCGAGCGGACGGGGCGTGGCTGCCTGAGTGTGCAGGCGCTCGAGCCGCTGGACAAAGGAAGCCCTGAGGAGCACCGCGTCAAGCCAGGGGATTTCGCTCAGCCTCTTTTTCTTGACGATGTCTACGGCCTCGCTTCCCTGGGACTCCGAAAGAGTTTTCAGGCGCCTTTGCACCTTCCTTTGCTCCGGCTTGTACAGTTTTTGTATGAAGGAGTACCCCTGCTGCATCACCAGCAGGGTAAGCAGGAAAACTCCCAGTCCGATCAGTATCTCCATCTTATTTGCCCTCTCTCATATTTCCATGACAGTGTTTTCATCGAAAAGCTCGTAGGGCACGGGGATGTTCATGGCCTTGAATTTCTCGATGAATTTAGGCATTATTCCTCTCGCGACGAACCGCCCTCTGACCATTCCCTTTTCGTCTATGCCGGCCTGCTGGAAGGCGAATATCTCCTGCATCGTCACCACATCGCCCTCCATGCCCACGATCTCGTGGACGCTCACGACCTTTCTCGTCCCGTCCACGAGACGCGCCTGCTGGATCAGGACGTGGATCGCGGAACTTATGTACTTCCGGACCGCATCGTTCGGAATGTTCAACCCCGCCATGGACACGATCGTCTCGAGGCGCATAAGAGCGTCGCGGGGGGAATTCGCATGGATGGTGGTCAGGGAGCCGTCATGGCCGGTGTTCATGGCCTGCAGCATGTCCACGGCCTCCTTGCTGCGGACCTCGCCCACGATGATCCGGTCCGGGCGCATGCGGAGGGTGTTTCGCACGAGGTCGCGCGCGGTGACCTCTCCTCTGCCCTCTATGTTCGGCGGCCTCGTTTCGAGGCGCACGACGTGGTCCTGCTTCAATTGCAGTTCCGCCGAGTCTTCGATGGTCACGATGCGCTCGTCAGCCGGGATGAACCGGGAAAGGACATTGAGGAGCGTCGTCTTTCCCGAGCCGGTTCCGCCGGATATCATCACGTTGAGGCGCGCCCGCACAATGCCCTTAAGAAGGACGCCGAGCTCCGGGGTCAGGGTCCGGAGGCCGATGAGGTCTTCGAGTTCGAGAGGGTCCACCGCGAAGCGCCTGATCGAAAGCATCGACCCGTCGATCGCCAGCGGTTTGATGATGGCGTTCACCCGCGAACCGTCGGCGAGGCGCGCATCCACCATGGGGCTGGATTCGTCGATCCGCCGCCCCACGGCCGAGACGATCTTGTCGATAATCCTTCTTAAGTGCGCGTCGTCCTTGAACCGGGCCTCGGTTTTCTCCAGCTTCCCGCGCCGCTCGACGTATATCTGCCGGTAGGTGTTGACGAGAATGTCCGATACGGTGGGGTCGCGCATGAACGGTTCTATGGGCCCCAGGCCCATCACCTCATCCTCGATGTCCTTCAGGAGCCTCTCACGCTCCTGAAAATTGAGTGGCACCGTGATCCTTTCCTCGGAGAGTATGCGTTCGGCGAGCCTTCTTATTTCCAGTCTGAGCTGGCCTGCTTCGACGGTCTCCAGGAGTTTGAGGTCCATGACATCAAGAAGCTTGTTCTGGATGGCCGTCTTCAGTTCCTGGTATTCATTCGTGGCGGTAAAGCCCTGGGCGGCCGCGGCGTGAGAGACTCTTTTAAACCCGGGGGCTTCCTGCGCTATTCCCGATCCTTTTTTTTCCTGCATTGTGGAACCTCCGCGCGCTGTTTTTAATCGGCGCTGCCTTTTCTCCATGAAGCAAACGGGTTCAGGGCAAACA
>DASWAB010000246.1:0-9908 GCA_036391375.1 Nitrospirota bacterium | reverse complement strand
CCCAGGGCCGGTAAAACCGTGGCCCCTGACATAGAGAGCTGGTTCCAAAAGGATTCGTACCAGGGCGCCCCGCACATCGTGGCCCAGTGGGCCGATATGCACAACTCACTTGCCCGGGCATGGGTGACAAGTGATCCGATGCATGCTGCTTATGTGAGCGACTGGGCCAAAGCGCGCCCGAAGAACGTGGAACAGTTTAAGAAGGACAATCCGCATATCACTCTGCCAAAGGAGTCAGACCTCGCCGTCGTGTTTTTTAAAGGTTTTTCGTATGAACATCCGGGCAAATTTCCTTCTCCCGTGACGAAGACGGGGAAAGACGGGAAGCCGCAAACCGCGATCGAGATGGTGAACACGGGCCCGGACATCCAGTCGATCTTCTTCGACATGTGGCGGCAGGAGCACGCGGACGCCGATATCCGGGATGTGCCCGGAGATATGGTCACGACCTCGGCGTCAGGGCTTGATCCTCATATTACGCTTCAGAACGCCCTGTTCCAGCTCGACCGGGTGGCAGCAAAATGGGCCGCGGACCTGAAGCGGGATTCTGCGGGGGTACGGAACGAGATCGAGCAGATGCTCCGGAGGAGCGCCTCGGCCCCGTGGAACGGCCTCATCGGAGAACCATACATCAATGTGCTTGAGGTCAACCTGGAGCTGCGCAACAAGTACGGAGAGCCGAAGTAGGACAAGAAGCCATACCGTTCATTTTTTGGAGGCCTTTCATGAGCGTAAAAGTGAAGCAAAGACCGCTCTTCGAGCCGAAGATCGTCAAGCGGGCAATGGGGGATTCGCTCAGGAAATTAAATCCCGCATATCAGATCAGGAATCCGGTCATGTTCGTCGTGGAAGTGGGGAGCGTCCTGACGACGCTTCTTTTCTTCCACGCCCTTTTTACGGGAAAGGGCGAGGCGTCGCCTTCATTTATTTTCCAGATCTCCGTCTGGCTCTGGATAACCGTGCTTTTCGCCAATTTCGCCGAATCCATGGCAGAAGGCCGGGGCAAGGCCCAGGCGGAGTCGCTCAGAAAAACGCGGCGCGAGGTCACGGCAAAACGGCTTGCGAAACCGGACCCGCAGTCGGAAGTGACCCGCGTCTCTTCTTCCCAACTGAAAAAAGGCGATATCGTGCTGGTGGAGGCGGGAGACATCATCCCCATGGACGGTGAAGTCATCGAGGGTATTGCCTCGGTCAATGAAAGTGTCGTCACCGGCGAGAGCGCGCCTGTGATCCGGGAGAGCGGCGGGGACCGGAGCGCGGTTACCGGCGGGACGACGGTCCTCTCTGATTGGATCGTGGTGCGGATCACGACAAGCCCCGGCGAAACGTTTCTCGACCGGATGATCGGTTTGGTCGAGGGCGCAAAGCGCCAGAAGACGCCGAACGAGATCGCCCTCGATATTCTTCTGGCGGGCATGACTATCGTCTTCCTGCTCGTGTGCGTGACGCTCCTCCCCTACTCGATCTTCAGCGTCAAGGCCGCGGGCCAGGGGCGCCCGGTCACGATCACCGTGCTCGTGGCGCTGCTTGTCTGCCTCATCCCAACGACCATCGGCGGGCTGCTCTCGGCCATAGGAATCGCAGGCATGGACCGCATGATCCAGGCGAACGTGATCGCCATGTCCGGCAGGGCCGTGGAAGCGGCCGGCGACGTGGACGTGCTGCTTCTGGACAAGACCGGCACCATCACCCTCGGGAACCGCCAGGCCACCGAGTTCATTCCCGCGCCAGGGGTGCACGTGGAGGCCCTTGCCGGCGCGGCCCAGCTCGCCTCGCTTGCCGACGAGACCCCGGAAGGGAGAAGCATCGTGGTCCTGGCAAAGGAAAAATACAGCTTGCGCGCAAGAGGCATGCACGACATCGGCGCGCAATTTATTCCCTTTACGGCTCAGACCCGCATGAGCGGGATCAACCTGGACCACCGGGAGATCCGGAAAGGTGCGGCCGACGCCGTGGAGCAATACGTCAGGAAACAGGGCGGGATTTTTCCGCCTGAAGTGCGCGCCGTCGTGGATGATATTTCAAAGCAGGGGGCCACGCCGCTCGTGGTGGCCGAGGGCAACAAGGTGCTCGGCGTGGTCCGGCTGAACGACATCGTGAAGGGCGGCATCAGGGAACGATTCGCCGAGATGCGCAAGATGGGCATCAGGACCGTCATGATCACCGGAGACAACCCGCTCACCGCGGCGGCGGTCGCGGCCGAGGCGGGCGTTGATGACTTCCTGGCCCAGGCAACGCCCGAGGCGAAGCTCAAGCTCATCCGCGACTACCAGAAAGGCGGCAGGCTCGTTGCCATGACCGGGGACGGCACGAACGACGCTCCGGCCCTCGCCCAGGCAGACGTTGCCGTCGCCATGCACACCGGCACCCAGGCCGCGAAAGAGGCCGGCAACCTCGTGGACCTCGACTCGAACCCCACGAAGCTCATCCAGATCGTCGAGATCGGAAAGCAGCTTTTGATGACCCGGGGCACGCTCACGACCTTCAGCATAGCGAACGATGTGGCGAAATATTTCGCCATCCTGCCGGCTGCGTTCCTCTCCGTCTACCCGGCGCTTGGCGCTCTCAATATCATGCGTCTTGCGACGCCGGAGAGCGCGATCCTTTCGGCCGTGATCTTCAACGCGCTGATCATCATTTTCCTGGTGCCGCTGGCGCTTCGGGGAGTCAGGTACAAACCGCTCGGCGCGTCAGTCGTTTTGCGCAACAACGCCCTGATCTACGGCGTGGGCGGGGTGATCGTTCCGTTCTTCGGCATCAAGCTGATCGACATGCTCATTACGGCGATGCATATCGTTTGATGCGGTAAATAGAAAAGCCTCCCCCAAAAGACTTAAACCAAACTTGCAATTATGATATAATTATGTAACTTGCAGTGGTTTTCGGACAGGGCGCGCGGGAAGGAGCACCGGCGAACGTGGGAACAGGAAAAGGCGCTGGGGTATTCGTAAAAATCGCTGACCGGTTCACTGCCCGTCTGGTCATGTATGGCATTCTTGTTCTTTTCGCCGGGCTCATTGCTTTCTCCACGGAGCTGTTCTTAGAACGCCGCAATTTCATTCCCCTGAAAGAAGCCGCAGTCGATGCGTTGTTAACCGGGCTGCTGTTCGCCGTCGCGGCGTTTTTATTCGAGCTGTTTTTGCGCAGACGCAGCGGGCAGACGGATCAGCTCGAGGCGGAAATACGGAAGGCCGATACCATGCTGGCCACGGTCCTTCAGGCAATTCCCGACCTTGTCTATATCAAGGATGCCGAAGGAAGACATCTCCTGGTCAATCGGGCGGTCGAGAATTTTTCCGGTCAGACGAGCAAGCAGCTTTACGGCAAATCCATGGCGGATTTTTTGCCGGCAGACCTCGCCGCACCGTGCATCCGATCGGACAGGGAGCCGATCATCACCGGCAGGCCTTGCCGGGTCGAAGAACGGTTCGCTATTGCGGGCGCCGTTCAGATTTTTGACACGATAAAAGCCCCTTTGCGCAACGAACTGGGCGATATCATCGGCATCGTGGGGGTCAGCCGCAACATTACCGGGAAGCTCAAGGAGGGGGAAGAGCGGAGACTGCTGCAGACGGAGCTGCTCAAAGCGCAGAAAATGGAGGCGTTAGGCCACCTCGCCGGAGGCATCGCCCATGATTTCAACAATATTCTGACTGCAATCATCGGCTTCACCAGTTTATTGAAGGCGAAACACCAGGATGACGATTTTCTGGCGCGTCAGGCGGATCAGATACTTGCGGCCTCCCAGCGGGGGAAGGCTTTAATCAAGACCCTTTTTGCGTTCAGCAACAAGCAAAAGATAGACATGATGCCGCTCGATCTAAACGTCCTCATCGCCGAAAGCAGGAAACTGCTGCTCCAATTGATCAATGAACGCATTGCCCTCAAAATGACCAGCTGCAGCGGCCCGCTGACCGTCCTGGCGGACCGGCTTCAGTTGGAGCGCGTATTCATGAACCTCGCGGCGAACGCGCGGGACGCGATGCCGAACGGCGGGGACCTGGTATTCAGCACCGATACCTTTGCCATGCAGGACGACTTCATCAAAAAACACGGGTTCGGCGTCCCCGGCAACTATGCCCTTCTCACGGTATCCGATTCGGGCAAGGGAATGTCCGATGAAAATATGAAAAAAATTTTCGAGCCGTTTTTTACGACAAAAGAAACGGGAAAGGGGACCGGCCTGGGGCTCGCGATCGTTTATGGAATTATAAAGCAGCACAAGGGTTTCATTACTGTTTCGAGCGTCCCTGACAGAGGAACGATCTTTCATGTTTTCCTGCCCCTCGTCTGTAGCGTGTAATCACGGGTAAGCGATCGGCTTTGATCTCCCGCTTCCGCCTGTTGTTCTCCGGACGTGTGACGTCATGGCATACAGAGGAATACCTTCCCGGACGAACATGCCGCCGTTCTGAGAAACGACCTTAAAAACCCTTGACTTTGAGCCTTTTTTTAACAATACTGTTGCCGTTACGCACGCAGCAGCGCAGGAAACGGCTTTAACCGGCGTTAAGGAGGCAGGGATGCGGACCGTACTCGCAGGGTTTTTGCTTGCCATTTGCATTGCCGGCGCAGCAGCAGCCGGTGCGGCGGCCGAAGAGTCCGCATCCGGCGGTTCCCTATACCCCGAACGCCGCAAGCCTCAGTTCACCAAGGACTTCGGCTACGCCGTCTTCCCCTACCCTTACAGTCTCCCCGGCATCGGCTCGGGAATCGGACTGGTCGGCGGCGCCATGAACATCGCGGACACCTACACGGACGCCTACGGGATCATTTTCACCGGGGACGTGCGCGGCGAGGCCGGCGGCTTGTCGAACATCCACATCATTCCCCGGCATCTCATCCTGGATCTCGGGTACAGCGCGGTCAACGAAGCGACGATCCAGAGCTTCGGCCAGCGCGGCATGAATACGGACAAGAATGATTACCGCCTGATCGAATTCGGGGACACGGAATACTACGGCGGCCGCATGACCGCCGCGTTCTTTGAACGCCGCTTCGAGGTCTACGGGGCCTGGTATCAGGGAGCGATGAAACTGAAAAGCATCCGGGACAAAGACGGCAACGTAATCGTCACGGCGCAGAACCCTCCCCGCGAGAGGGGCCATACCACGTTGTTCGGGACCCGGCTGGACCTGACCGATGATTACGCCGACCCCCGGCGGGGAATACGGCTCGATGTGACCCGCTCGCAGACCCCGCCGCGGGATTCGGGTCCGGACTATTACGTGATGGACTACAACACCACCGCGTATATTCCCATCGGCAGGCGCAGCACATGGGCGTTCAACTTCCTGCGCTCCGACGCGGTCGTCGTTCACCAGGGAGAAACGGATCCTGCCAGACTTCAGCAGCAGCAGGGACTCAATTGCAGCGATCCGGCATTGACTCCGGAGCAGCAGAGATTCTGCAACGAAGTAATCCAAAACATGATCGCGAACAATAAATACGGCACCGCAACGCAGCTCGGCGGATTCAGCCGCTTGCGGTCCTATCCCCAGGGCCGCTACAAGGGCGCGCATACGCTGTTCTACGGCACGGAGGTCCGGTGGAATCTGACCGACGAGCGGACGCCCTTCAACATCTTCATCATGAAAGATATCCGCACCTCGGTCCAGGTGTCGGTCTTTTATGAGAACGGCAGCACGGCTGATCTGCGGAGCGAACTCGGAAAGATCTGGCGTGACACCTACGGCTTCGGCCTCAGGGTGATCACGGCATCGGGAATCGTGTTCCGGGGCGACATGGCGTTCGGCAGGGAGGGTTTCGAGCCGGAGATCTTCATCGGGTATCCGTGGGAGATTTAGGCAAAAGTGTCTCGCAGCCTTCAGGAACCACTTGCCTTGCGGGTTTTTTGGTTTATAATATCCCGTGCGCAGTGGAGGCGCCAGGAGGAAATCAAACCATGACCTTGGGGAGTGTAGCCGTTCTTGTCGCTCTCGTAAATTTACCGTTCGGATACTGGCGCGCCAATTCGGAAAAATTCTCGCGCCAGTGGTTCCTCGCCGTACATCTGCCCGTTCCGCTCGTCATCGGCCTGAGACTCGCCTCGGGCCTCGGTTTTCAGCTCGCCACGTTTCCGGTCATGATCGGCGCGTTCTTTTTGGGGCAGCTCATGGGCGGACAGCTCCACGGGTTGCTGAAAAAACATACCGGCCTGCGCGTCACGGCCTGCCTTGTCTGGGATATTGTGATCGGCCTCGCCAACATGCGGTAGGCCCCGGCTGGCCCGGCCCCGATTCTTCGCTGGGGGGATTCTCTTTTACTCCCCGATGATCTTCACCAGCACGCGCTTCTTCCTTCTCCCGTCAAACTCCCCGTAGAAGATCTGCTCCCACGGGCCGAAATCGAGCTTGCCTGCGGTCACCGCGACCACGGCCTCGCGACCCATGACCGAGCGCTTCAAGTGCGCGTCGGCATTGTCTTCGCCGGCATTGTGCGCATACTGAGAAACGGGTTCATGCGGTGCGAGCTTTTCAAGCCATTTCTCAAAGTCTCCGAGGAGGCCGCGCTCATCGTCGTTCACGAACACCGATGCCGTGATGTGCATGGCGTTGACAAGCACGAGCCCTTCCTGAACGCCGCTTTCCCTAAGACAGTCCTCCACCTGCGGCGTAATGTTCACGAAGCCCCTGCGCGAGGAGATGTTGAACCAGAGTTCTTTGCGAAAGGATTTCATTAGGTAAGCACATCGACGCGCCTGTGCAATGTTCCTAAAATAACAGATAATGTGTTTGCCTTCAAGACAAGAAGATGACACTACATCATGGGAACAAAGCTTCTGTTATGCCGCAAATTACCCTTGACTCATAAATTATCAATAATATATAATCGATCAATACATGAGCATCCTAAAATTTTACGAAAAAAACCTTGATAGGTTTTGGCTGAGGGCGATAATACCTGGCCTGCTCGCTGCCGTGGCTTTGTTTGCTAAGTTTGTCGACCGGCTGTGGTACATTCCGATTGCAGTTCTCGCAACTCTGGCCATTCCCATTCACACCTATCTTATATCAAAATCATCCGAAGCCAAGCTAAACGAAGTCACTTATTGGAAGTTCGAGCTGGAACTGCATCGCTGGCTTCTAAATGTGATACGGGGAATGCTTCTGAAGAAGATGGACCGGTTTAGAAAACAGACAGTTTCATCTTCTGTTGAAGAGTACAGTCAAGCAGTCATGGCCAACCTCGTTGCGCTACGCGAATTCTACGCCAGCTATGACCACGATCCGCAGAACCACTTCCGCATAACCTATTTTAGGCCAAGCGATGATGGCCAGTATCTGACCACCAAGTTTTATGCAAATGCTGATGGTACACCTCCTGTATCGCACGGTGACATCGAAGCACAAAAGAAGTATTTTAATCGTGATACAAGTCCTACGCTGGCGGTCGCCGCATGGAAGCATAGAGACATACACGTCGCCGAAAAGGAATCTGAGATCACCTATATGACCAGCCAACAAAAAGACAAATACAAATCAATCATTGCTTGCCCTATATTCGAGAACAATGATACAGCAAAATCAGTGATAGGGATTATCACCATAACATCTCGCAAGGAATTCTTCAAAAGGCATGACATTGAACGGCATAAAAACTATATGGAACAATTTGCGCTCCGGCTGGTCTTTGAACACTGCAAATTACAATCCAATAATTCCGGGGCCAGGCCCGCTTGACATGGCTTGGCATATGGTATACTATTAACAGACTTACGAAGGGGAGGACCGATGCCCATGAAAACAGCCGTTGAAGTTCGCCCGGTCACCAGGGAAGAGGTAGAGCGCGTCCAAAACTCCATGAAGGATATGATTGAAAAGGTTAATCGGGATGTCGCAGAATACATGAAGAGCGCTGAAGATTACGCGCGGTTGTTTGCAACGAGAAAAAAGAGAGCGTAGCGAAATATAGAAAACACTGAAGCCCGGCAACATTTGTTGCCGGGCTTTTGTTTCCTGGCCCTTCCATGCTTACGGTATTAACCTGTCCCCCATTCTCGCGATCTGCGACTTCAAAGAAAGATATCTATATTTTAAAAGCTTTTGAGACAACCGGTGAGCCGATAGTAAGAAGTTTGTAACCATGTTATGAGGATTATAGTCCTCGCGATGTTTTTGTCAAGGGCTTCGATTGTTGTTGATAAATGATCCAAAAATAAAAGGCGGAAAGTGTCGCTTCCCGCCTCATATCAACCCATCTTCACCCCACCCTCTCCTTGAAGGAGAGGGAGCTGTCTCACACGAACTTCACCGCCTTCACGGCTTTTAATCCCACCGACCCCCTCGTCATGACTCCGTAGTCCTTGAGGTCGATCACTTTTTCCTTGCCCTTCTCGTCGATCACCTTCACCTGCTGGCCCTTGCGCACGGACCGGAACAGCGCGACCTCGCCCTTTTTCACGTTCACGAGTTTCACACCCTTGCCCGCGCCGGTTAGGACGGGAATGTCCTTGGCAGCGACGACCACGGCCTTGCCCTCGGTCGTGAGGAACAGGACGTTCGGCAGGTCGAGCACCTCCACGCCCATGATGGAATCGCCTGCCTTGGTACCGGCGAACTTCTTGCCCGCGCGCGTGGTCACGGCATTGAACTGGCCGAGATCGAAGGCAAACCCGATACCGTGGGCGGAAACAGAGAGCGCCGTCACCTCGCGCGGAGCCAGCGCGAGCTCCGCCTGCCTGCCCGTTTCTTCCGCCACCGCGCCTCCGCCGAAGACCGTCGTAAAATTCATGACCGTGACCGGCCGCTCGCCGTCGCCGAACTTGAACAGGCTCTGCACCGGCTCGCCGAACCCCGGGCCCGAGGGGAGGTCGAAGGCCTTGATCACGTAGACCTTGCCCGCTGACGAGAAGACCGCGATATTGTCCCTCGTGTTCGCGGGGAAAAGCGCCAGAAGCTCGTCCCCTTCCTTGAACCGGAGGTTTTCTCCCACGGTCTTGACGCGCCTGATCCAGCCCATTTTGGTCATGATCACGGTCACGTCCTCGTGGACGATGAAGTCCTCCTGCGAGAACTCGACGTCCTCTGCCGCCTTCATCACGGACTTGCGCTTGTCGCCGTACTTTTCCTTGATTTCGAGAAGTTCCGCCCTGATCAGCCCCCAGATCTTCTTCTGGCTCGCCAGGATCGCCTCGATCTCTTTTTTTGACTTTGTCTTTTCGGCTTTTTCCTTGAGGATTTTTTCGATCTCAAGGCCCGCCAATTTGTAGAGCTGCATCTCGAGGATGGCCTTTACCTGCTCGTCGTCGAAGGTAAAGTGCTTCTTGAGTTTTTCCGCCGCGTCTTCGCGCGACTTTGCCTTGCGGATGATCCTGATCGCGGTGTCGAGGTCGTCGTAGAGCTTCTCGAACGCGGAAAGGATGTGGAGCCGCGCCTTCAAAATCTTGAGGTCGAATGTGAGGCGCTTGGTCGTGATATCGAGCCGGAAGTCGAGAAAATGGCGCATCAGCTCTTTGAGCGACAGCCGCTCGGGCTCCATGTTCGGCTTCAGGGCCGTGAAGTTCATCGGGAACGTAGATTCGAGGTCCGTGTGCTTGAAAAGGTACGCGGTCACAAGCTCCGGGTTCGTCTCGGCCTTAAGCTCGAGCACGACCCGCACCTCGTCCGTGGACTCGTCGCGCGCCGCGGAGACCTGGGGAAGCTTCTTGTCGTCCATAAGGCCGATGAGCTTCTCCAAAAGCTTCGCCTTGTTCACAAGGTACGGGATGGACGTAAAAACGATCGCCTGTTTGCCGCGCGGCAGGTCCTCTATCGTATATTCGCCGCGTACCCTGATGGCGCCGGAGCCGGACTGATAGATTTCGCGGAGTTCTTTCTTGGTATTGAGGATCTGGCCGCCTGTCGGGAAGTCCGGGCCCTTGATGAATTTCAAGAGGTCCTTGGCCTCAATGTTCGAGTCGTCGATCA
>DASWAB010000245.1:0-2159 GCA_036391375.1 Nitrospirota bacterium | reverse complement strand
CGGTCGTGATCCAGCCTGATTTGAGGCAAGCCACGACCTCGTCGATGGCCTCCTGGCTGATGGACGGCCGGGAGAAGGGGAGGAACTCTTCGTTTGACATCGGTTATCCTTTTCTAAGATTCAACAGCGGAAACGATTCATTGCGTCTCTGCGCGAAAAAAGTCTTTGACACCTTAACTTCTTGTCACAAAGTACACGCCCACGCAGATGATCAATATTCCCGTGATGCGTGTCACCGAAAGATTTTCTTGAAAGAGATAATATCCCGCCACGGCGTTCACGATATATCCGACCGAGAGGAGGGGATAGGCAAAACTCACCTCCACACGCGACAGGACCAGGAGCCAGACCGCGACGCTGATGACATAACAGAAGAGGCCCTCGAGAATAAAAACGTTGCCCGCAACCTGTATTGCGATGGGCACGATGTTCGCCCAGACGAATTCGAAATGGCCGATGCGCCGCATCCCTTCCTTGAGAAAAAGCTGGGCAGCGGCATTCAGCAGCACGCCGAACAGGATCAACGGGAGATAGCTCATGGTTTGACCTCCCTATTGGCAACTAAAATATCCCGCTGGTCGCGCGCGACCGGGAACAACACGATTGCAGGGTCCTTGCGCAGGGAATCATAGGTCTCGATATCGGTTATCATATACATCGTCGCCGGGCCCTGCCAGCGTTTCCAGAACTCGTCGCCGGTGATCATCCATTGGCTGGTGTCTTCCGCCGCGGCCCCGAAATCGAGTTCTCCGTGCCAGTCCACCACCGTGATGCGCCGCTCGAGATACACCGGAAGGTCCTGATAATATTTCCGGTAACTGGCTACTTCGTCGCCGGGTTTCAGGAGCGGTTTGAGCGCAACGGCGAGTGGTTTAACGGACTTCGTGTCGACACGCGCGGCGGCCGCGTTTGCCTGGACCAGGAAGATCATCGACGTGACGGCCAGCGCTGCGAAGGCCTGCCGGAAATTCCGATAGCGCGCCAGGGCCCAGGCGGCAAGTCCGCCGGCGGCAAGCGTCACCGCGAACGAATACCGGTAAGGGCCGAGCGACAGTGCATTCGGCGCCTGCCGGACGACGGGCAGAGCGAGAAACGCCCCTGCCAGGAGCAGCAGAATGGCGAACGCCACGACGTATCCCGCGCGAACTCCAGGGAAGGCGAGGCGGTCCCGGTCCCAGGCCGCGGCAAGATACCGGCCGATCAGAAGCGACAGGGGCGGCAAGACGGGCAGAATGTACGGGACCAGTTTCGAGTCCGAGGCCGAGAAAAAGAGGAACACGAGCAGGGCCCAGAGCATGAGAAAAACAGCGTCCCGGTGCTCATGGCGTTCCTGCCATGACGAGGGGAGGCTGTGCTTGATCGATTGGAGGAGAAATGCGCTCCAGGGGAACAGGCCGAGGAGCACAATGGGGATGAAGAACCACGGCGGCTGATAACGGCCGTGCATCTTCGTCAAATAGCGCAGGAAGTGCTCCTGGATAAAATAAAAGTGGAAAAAATCGGGGTTGGCCCGCGTGATCAGGATATGCCACGGCGCGGCGATGAGGAGGAAGATGGCAATGCCCGCGGGGAGTTCCATGCTTTTGAGCGTCCGCCATTCCCCGAGGAGTATGATCCAGGCGCCGATCACGAGGGCGGGGATGAGGACGCCGATCAGCCCTTTGGTCAGAACGGCCAGCGCGGAGAAGGCGTAGAAGCTCCACAGATAGAGCCTCCGCGCCGGGCCCGCCTCGCGTATGCTCACGAGAAAGGAAAGAAGCGCGGCCGTGAGAAAGACCGTGACCGGCATGTCGAGGATGATCGCCCGGCTCATCGCATAGTAGAGAAAGCTTGTCGCCAGGGCCGTCGCGGCGAGCAGGCCGCTCAGGCGCCCGAAGAGCCGCGCCCCCGCGGCGGAAACCACAAGGCAGCCGGACAAGGCGAAGAGCGCCGGCCAGAGACGGAGCGTGAATTCATCCAGGCCGAAGAGCTTGATCGAAAAAGCCTCGAGCCAGTAGAACAACGCCGGCTTTTCAAAATATTTTACGCCGTTAAGCCGCGGGGTGAGATAATCCCCCGTCGCGACCATCTCCCGGGGGATCTCGACATACCGCCCTTCGTCCGGCACGGACAGAGGACGGCTCCCGAGCATGAAGCAGAAGAAGACGCAGCTCAGCGTG
>DASWAB010000244.1:0-3758 GCA_036391375.1 Nitrospirota bacterium | reverse complement strand
GGTCATGGTTTCCATGCCGGGAGAATGTTCGGCCCCGATCATTTCGACGGAACTTCCGTCCTTGTTGAACTGGAGAAGACCTTCGGCAGCCATGCGGCCCGTCTCGATCAGGGTTGCGTAGAGCACGAGCGCATACTGGGCGGGCGAGAGGAAAAAACGGTCGCGGTCCGGACCGGGTCCGTTGAAAGAAGCGCCGGTGAAATAATGCGGATTGTCAATTCCGGGCGCTCCGGGAAAGGGCTTCGGCGCGAGCGGGGTGTCGATCCTGCCGAGGTTCATGACCTTGACATAGAGCGTCGCCAGGATCTCGGCAGACGAGCAGGCCTGGGAGAGGTACCCACCGTTGTTCCTGATCGTAAGTTCCAGCACGCGCCTCCGGATGCCCGCCGCGACGCGCTTGACTTCGTCCTGCCATTTGGCAGAATCATTTTTAAGCTGTTTTGATTTCATGTGTCGTTGATTATTGCGCAAGGAGGAAGAAGAGTCAAGATGAAAGTGCCGCGGGGCAGCGCGCCTCTGCTATCGTTATTTCGTCATTCCGCCCACGAGTGCGCCACATTTATTGGGCAAATAAATATGTAGTCTTTCCCGACAGATGAGGAAGTAATTGCAGAATAATAGCACAAAATAATTATTAAAAAACAATATGTTAACAAAAAGTTGAACTATCAATCATGAGTATTTTTATTTTAACGTGCTGGCCACCAAAAAATCATAAGTAAATATGTCGGAAATATTTACGGCATAAGACCAAAATATTTTTTTATAAATAAAATCAATATGTTATAAAATGGCATATGCCTTGCTATTACTTAGATAAATATTAATGCATGCTGCTTAGTTTCCTGGCAAAAAGTTAAAAATTTAGATTATTGAGTAAGGAGGGTACTAACATGAAGAAAATCATAGTAATAGGTGCACTTGTTGCCCTATCGATCATCGCTATTGGAGTCCCGGCAGGAGCGGTCATCTTAGCCGATCCAGCCACCCTGCATATCGGCACGGGGGCTGGCACTCCAAACGCACTCGGAAGCATTCAGATTGATCCGGTCTTTGTGAGCACCACAAACTTCAGTATTACACAAAACTCGGGTGGGGCGATTGCCTTGAATGATCCCCTCGTGGTTCTCCTGGCGGTGCCTAATACCGGTACGCTCACGGGAAACATTGCGTCGGCGACTCTCTACAATCCGTATTCTCTGTACCCGAGCGGAGGGACCGCGCTTAGCGTTGCGGCAGGCGTCAACCCCAGCCTGGGCTTTGGCAATCTGACCAATACGACCGGCGCATTCCAAACCAAAATGACATCGGGCGATCTCTATGGAGCCCTCGGATTAGGCCCGATTGCAAACAACTCCTTCAACTGGAGCAACTTGACCGGAGCCACCTTGCCTAACGGCTCGCCGAACCCCGATGCGGGCGTGACAGCGTTTAACCTTTATGCATATAGCCTGAGCAATTCAGGCACGAACCTGGATGGCAAAGGCCTGGTAAACGTTCTCTGGTCGGCCGGCGGCCTGCCGGGCGGCACATTCATCGCCGCGTTCGGCGTGTCAACTAATAAGAAAGAGGACCTCGTGCCATATTCCACTCCCTTCACTGAGGCAGGGCTGGTTGGAACGCCTCCGCCTCCGCCGCCTTCAGTTCCCGAGCCAAGCACCCTGTTGCTCCTCGGCAGCGGCCTTCTTGGCCTTGGGCTCTTCGGAAGGAAGAGATTCAGAAAATAAATTTCAGTAGATAGTAGCTTTAAAAAAGGCATGGTCAAAAGACCATGCCTTTTTATTTGAGCCCCAACCCGCCCGCCGCCTGCTCTTCCTCTATCGCTATCTTCTCGCCCTTCTCGACGTCCACGCGCCACAATAGAATGATCCCGATACAAAAGAAGACAGAGATCGACATGATGCTCGACCGGGGGCTGTGCGTGATCTGGCCGACCAGGCCGTAGAGCAAGGGGCCCAGGATCCCCGCGAATTTTTCGCTTAATCCGTAGAAGCCGAAAAACTCCCCTGATTTGGAAGGGGGCGAAAGCCTCGCGTAAATCGTCCGGCTGAGCGCCTGCGTGCCGCCCTGCACCGTCCCCACGAGCCATCCGATCATAAAGAATTCCGCCGTTGTCTTCAGGAAAAACCCCCAGAGCGGAACGATGGTGTAAATTACCAGGCCCAGGATCACCGCGCGTTTCGTATTCATCCCTTTTGCGAAACCGGCGAAGAGAAAACGGCCTATGGAGAAAGAAAAGAGTATTCCCAGGATTTGATCCGCAGCAAGGATCGCGAGGGTGGAAGGAACGCTGATCGCGCCGCGGGAGTTCGCATACACGCCGATGCACGGCAGGGTGAGCCCCGTCCAGATGATCATCGACAGGTACGCGCCGCGCAGCCTGTTCGCCGCATCGGGGATGCGGCCGTACATAAGCGCGTAGGGAAACGCGACTGCCTGCGTCATGAGCAGCGTCCCGACGAGCGCCGCCGTGTCAAGGCCCAGGACCGCCCCGTATGCCGCCGAAAGAAGGATGATCGCGCCCACGCCTTCCATGTAAAACCAGAATGCGATGAGCATTTTGAAAAGCTCTTTGTATCGTCTGATCTCCCGGATGGTCTTGCCGAGCCGGGCGAACGAGTCCCGGCACGGCGAGCGACTCCTGTCCCCGCCCGGAGGCAGCGTCTGCGGCTCGGGGACATTGATTGCAAGCGGGAGCATGAAGGCGATCCACCAGATTCCCACAAAGAGAAAGGCCAGCCGCACCGCCGTGTCTTCGCGTATTCCGAGCCTTCCGGCGGACAAAAATACAGCGGCATTCACGGCGAGCAACAGCCCTCCGCCGATGTAGCCCATGGCGTAGCCGAGGCTCGAGGCGCGGTTCATGTCATCCGGGCGCGCCACGTGCGGCAAGAGGCTGCTGTTCAGCCCCAGCGCGATATTCACGATGACCTGGGTAATGAAATAAAATATCAGGGCCGCAATCCACATGCCCGTCGTCAGCAGGAACATCAACGACGACGCCGATCCGCCGGCGATCGTTACGAGCACGAGGATGCGTTTGCGCCGGTCTGTAAGGTCGGCGTAGGTCCCGATGACCGGGGCGAGAATTGCGGCGGTGAGAAGAGCGCACGCGACGGCAAAGGCGAAGACGTTGGAGGCGGAGTCCCGGACAAGGGCCTTTGCCGCCTCGTCGATAACGCCCGCGTCTGTTTTCGTGAACGCGGGGGCCGCGATAGCAACGAAATAAGGAGGGAAAAAGGTCGTGGCGGTCGTGGTTATATAGGCATGGTCGGCCCAGTCATAAAACGACCATGACAATATGCGGCGGCGATATTTTTTTTGGTTTACTTCGTGCTGAAGCTCCACGTCTCGCTCTCTGCGGTGCCGCCTTTGCCGTCGTCCGCCACTACTTTCCAGTAGTAAGTAGCGCCGGACAAAACTGTCATGTTGTTGCTTACTTCATTAATAGGAGGCGTTGACGTACCGCCGCCTCCTCCACCACCTCCGCCGCATGAGACAAGGGTGAGCCCGGTGGTCAAAAGCGCGATCACTATCATCAGGGCCAGGCCTTTCCGGCCTTTCCTGTTTCCGACAAAAACCATCCCGATCATCATCAATCCGCCGAACATGCCGAGGCCTGCAAAGTAGATTTTATTCGCCCCCGCCAATTTCACATCCTTCGGCTGCACGCCGGTGAAACTCGAATCCGTACTGCTGGTGTAAAGATGATAGATGATCGCATCGCCGTCAGGGTCTGTTGATTTTTGCCACTTGAA
>DASWAB010000243.1:0-5555 GCA_036391375.1 Nitrospirota bacterium | reverse complement strand
ATAACGGGGTTTCTTACCCGCCTGTCAGCCCTGGGCATCGGCACGAACATGCTAGTAGCGATTTTGATGATCCACCACAAATTCGGGTTCTTCATGAACTGGGACGGGAAACAGGCGGGAGAGGGGATCGAGTATCATCTGCTGGTCATTGCCATATCGCTGGCGCTCATTATCAGGGGCGGAGGAAAATGGTCGGTTGATAAAGCAATTGCTGATAGCATGAAGTAGTAACACCAGGTGGACGCTGAAACAAGCAGGGCCGTCGAGAAAGACGGCCTTGTTTTTTGTACATCCCCTTCGCGTATATGCCTAATCGATCTTTTCCCTGTTCTTCGGCCGCTTGTTTCCTTCGAGGATCTTTTTGCGGAGCCGGATGGAGTGGGGCGTCACCTCGACGAGTTCGTCTTCCTTGATGAATTCAAGCGCCTGTTCCAATGACAAAAGCCGCGGCGGCACGAGCCGCAGGGCCTCGTCTGCGCCCGAGGCGCGCATGTTGGTGAGCTTCTTTTCCTTGACCACGTTCACGTCAATGTCGTTTTCGCGGGAGTTCTCGCCCACGATCATGCCTTCATAGACCGCGGTGCTTTCCTTGATAAAAAGCTCGCCGCGCGGCTGGAGGTGGTAAAGGGCGTAGGTCGTGGATTTCCCCGCCCGGTCGGCCACGAGCGCGCCGGTGGCGCGTTTCGCGATCTGCCCCTGCCAGGGCTCGTAGCCGTCGAAGAGATGGTTTAACAGACCGGTGCCGCGGGTGTCGGTCAGGAACTCCGACCGGAATCCGATCAACCCCCGCGCCGGGATGCGGAACTCAAGCCTGACGCGGCCATGGCCGTTGTTCGCCATCTTGGTCATGCGGCCCTTGCGGGCGCCGAGTTTCTGGGTCACGACGCCGATGAATTCCTCGGGGCAGTCGATGACGAGCATTTCCATGGGCTCGTAGGTTTTCCCGTCCAGCTGCCGGGTAATGGTCTCCGGCTGGGACACCGAAAGCTCGTAACCCTCGCGCCGCATCATTTCGATTAAAATGGCGAGTTGGAGTTCGCCGCGTC
Organism: Nitrospirota bacterium; assembly: GCA_036391375.1. GTDB lineage: Bacteria > Nitrospirota > UBA9217 > UBA9217 > UBA9217 > DASWAB01. The sequence continues at coordinate 4,509 of DASWAB010000243.1, read as the reverse complement.
CCAGGACCTTGAAGCTGTCGGTGGTCTCCTGCGGCTCCACCCGGATCGCCACGTTGTAGAGGAGCTCCTTTTCGAGCCGCTCCTTGAGATGGCGCGAGGTGACGAACCTGCCTTCCTTGCCTGCGAACGGAGAATTGTTGATCGAAAACACCATCGAGATGGTGGGCTCGTCCACGGCGATGCGCGGAAGGGGGCTGGGGTTTTCCGGGTCGGTGATCGTGTCGCCGATGTTCACCCCCTCGATGCCGGCAAGGGCCACGATGTCGCCGACGATGGCCTTTTCCGTGTCCACTCGCTTCAGGCCCTGAAACTCGTAGAGCGACGTGACTTTGGTCTTTACCACCTGACCGCCCTGCTGCACCACCGCGATGGGATCGGCGATCTTCACCGCGCCGGAAAAGACCCTGCCGATGGCGAGTCTGCCCACGTAGTCGTTGTAGTCGATGTTCATGACCAGGAGCTGGAGCGGGGCGGCCTCGTCTCCCCCGGCTACAGGGACCGTCTTGACGATCAGATCAAAGAGCGGCCGGATGTCTTTGCCTTCGTCTTCCATGCTCAGCTTGGCGATGCCGTCGCGGGCGTTCGTGTAGACGATGGGGAAGTCGAGCTGGGCGTCGTTCGCGTCGAGATCGATGAACAGGTCGTAGACCTCGTTCACGACTTCGGCAATGCGGGCGTCGGGCCGGTCGATCTTGTTGATGACGAGGATCGGCGGCAAGCCCAGTTCGAGGGCCTTTTTGAGCACGAAACGGGTCTGGGGGAGCGGGCCTTCCGATGCGTCTACGAGCAAAAGCACGCCGTCCACCATCTTGAGCGTTCGCTCGACCTCGCCGCCGAAGTCCGCGTGGCCCGGCGTGTCCACGATGTTGATCTTGACGCCGTTGTAGTGGACGGCCGTGTTCTTGGCCATGATCGTGATCCCGCGCTCGCGCTCGAGGTCGATGTTGTCCATGACCCGCTCCTGCACGCGTTCGTTGTCGCGAAACGTCCCGCTTTGCCGCAGGAGCGTGTCAACGAGCGTGGTTTTCCCGTGGTCCACGTGGGCGATGATGGCAATGTTGCGAAGGTCGGTCCTTTTTATCATCCATTCATTCCTTAATGCTTCAGCGGACAGGGGGGAATTCGCTCCAATGCTCTGCGAAGCTGGGTTTTATACCATTATAATGGCGGTTTGTCAATGAAATAATGGGCGCGCCGGCAAGCCGTCATCCTGTCGGGTTGCCGGCAATTGGGGCCAGAACCGGCGCCTAAAAGGACGGTGTCGGGCTTTCTGCCCGCCGGTGCCATCCTTGACATCTGCCGGGGGTGGTGGTAATTTTAAAAGAGAGATGAATATGGTCCTGATAAGCCGACTCCTTGACGGATGGACGAAAAGGGGCACGGCGTCAAATGCGGCGGCGCATGCTTGCGGTTGCGGGAGAGAGTGACCGGCGGTTTGCTGAAAAAATCCGGAAGGAAGCAGCGGGGCGGAAGAAAGAACGCGCCGAAGTCCTCCCTACTTCGGCTGGTTCACTCTGGCCGCCCCCGCATCTTTCCGGATTTTTTTTGGAAACAGGCGCCGTAAACAGCTTTTGGAGGCCGCCTTGATGATTGTGAGAGATTATTGTGAACGCGTGGGGAAGAAGCTTGATGCGTGACGGACAAATATATTCTATTTGGATTGAATGATTTGGTATGATGTCAAAACGTGCAATCATCACGATGACGACCATATTGTTTCTCTGTTTGTTTCTCGGCATTCTGAACGCCGGCTGTTCCGGCGTTCCTCCTCCCAACCTCGGGATCACCGGGGGCCATCTTGGGCCTTGTCCGGCAACACCGAACTGCGTATCGAGTGAGAACGCCGACCAAGGGCACGCTGTTGAACCGCTCGTCTATGCGACCTCCAGGGCCGAGGCAATGAGTGGTCTGAAAAAAATCATCCTCGGCATGAAGAGGACGAAGATTGTCCGGGAAAACGACGATTATCTCCGCGTTGAGTTCACGAGCGCGGTCTTTCGGTTTGTCGATGATGTCGAGTTCCGTTTCGACGACACGGCGAAAGTGATCCACCTCCGGTCCGCGTCGCGCGTGGGAAAATCCGACTTCGGCGTGAACCGCACGCGGGCGGAAAAAATCAGGTCGCTATGGAAGGCGCTCGGAAAATGACGATGCCGGATCCCGAAGGGGAAAATCGGGCCCCGCGCATTTCGATTATTCTGCCTGTTTTGAATGAGGCGGACGGAATCAATGAGGCGATATCACGGCTCCGCGCGCTGGACTCCGGACGCTGTTCCGAGATTATCGTGGCCGACGCGGACCCCTCGGGAGGCACGATCAGCGCGATCGGCGACGGCGCGGTTCGTACGATCTTGTCGGAGCGCGGCCGGGCCCGCCAGATGAACCGGGGCGCGGCAATCGCCGCGGGCGATGTCCTTTTGTTTCTTCATGCGGACACGATTCTGCCTCCGAAAGCGTTCTCTTTGATTCAGACAGCAATGCGCGATCAATGGTATGTCGCCGGGGCGTTCGATCTGGGGTTCGACACGCGTCGAAAAATCTTTAAAGTGACCGAGCAGTACGTTTTTCTTCGCACCCGCCTGACGAAAGTCCCCTTCGGGGACCAGGCGATTTTCATCCGCCGTGACTATTTCGAGAAGATCGGCGGCTATCGGGAAATCCCCATCATGGAAGATGTGGAACTGATGAGCCGGATCAGAAAACGGAGGGGGCGGATACGCATCATTCCCGCAAAAGCGCTGACGTCTCCGCGCCGGTACGAGCGGGAAGGGCTCTTTTTCTGCACGCTCAGGAACTGGCTGCTGCAAACATTGTATATGCTTGGCGTGCCGCCTGAACGGCTTGCGAAATGGTATCCGTCATGAGTTTCCCCGCGGAAGTATTGCGTATCGAACAAAAAATGGCTATAATCAACCATGGATCCTCGAATGCGGGAAGAGCGGTTTGATGCACATCCTGCGCAGCGTAAAGAGCTCGAAGACAGACTGGCGCTTTATCGCCGCAGCCTCAACAAGCTTCTCGACGTGTCGCATGCGATCACGGTCACGACAGACCTGAAGAAGCTGTACCGCTCGGTCATCGCCACGGCGCGCGATCTGTTGTCCCTCGATTTTTCCACTCTCATGATCCTGTCGGAAGACAAGCAAGTGCTTACCATTATGGACACGCTCGGGTTTCCCGAGACCATGATCAACACGTTCCATCTCATAAAAGGGGAAGGGCTCGCGACGCACGTCGCGCTGAGCGCAAGCCCCGGCGTGGTAGACGACTTCAATACGGAAACGCGTTTTGAGGTGCCGCCGATCGTGATCGAAAAGAAGATCACTTCGGCCGTCTGCGTCCCCATGATGTTTAAAGGGGAGGTTTTGGGCGTGTTGATCGGGCACACGTTGAAACGGAGGACGTTTCCCGGGGAGGAACTGTCCCTCTACCAGAATATCGCCAACCAGGCCGCCGTCGCCGTCGAAAACTCTTTGCATCTGAAGGAGCAGCAAAGGCTGACTTCCATCATCGAAAACACTTCGGATTTTATCGGAATGGCGACCCTGGAAGGAAAGGTGTTTTACCTCAACCCCGCCGGCCGCGCGCTTGTCGGAATCGGCTCGCTGGAGGATGCACGGCAAAGAGACATGGCGGAGTACGTGATGGAAGAAGACCGCCTGAAGTTCCAGGAGCTTCTGGGCCGGACCAGGCTTCGGCGTGAATGGAAGGGCGAACTGCGTTTCCGGCACTTTCCAACGAGCAGGGCCATCCCCGTTGAAATGAGCCTCCTGCTCATCCTCGACAAGGAAGCGGGCGGGCCCCTCTCCGTTGCCGTCATCGGCCGGGACCTCACCGACCGCAAGCAAATGGAACTCGAACTGATCAGGGCGCAGAAGCTCGAATCGCTGGGCGTCCTCGCGGGCGGCATTGCCCACGATTTTAACAATCTCCTGACCGCCGTGTTGGGCAATATCGTCCTCGCCAGGACATACGCCGGCTCGGAGAAAGACATTGCCGGATGGATGAAAGAGGCGGAGCGCGCCGCAATCCGGGCCAAGGACCTGACCAAGCAGTTGCTCACCTTTTCCCGGGGCGGCCTGCCGGTAAAGGAAATTGTCGCAATCGGCCCGATCATCGAGGAGGCGGCGCACTTCTCGCTTTTGGGCTCGCGCGCGCACTGCGAATTTTCCTTCCCCTCCGATCTTTGGCCGGTCGAGGCTGACGCCGGCCAGATCAGCCAGGTCGTCAGCAACCTGCTCATCAACGCCAATCAGGCCATGCCGGAAGGCGGCGCCGTGAGCATCGTCTGCGACAATCTGATGGCGGGAGAACAGACGACGCTTCCGCTGCAGCCGGGCCCGTATGTCCGCGTCATGGTGAAGGACGCGGGGATCGGCATGCCGAGGGAGTTTTTGTCGAAAATCTTCGACCCCTATTTTACGACCAAGCAGACAGGGAGCGGCCTCGGGCTCGCCACCTGCTATGCCATCATGAAAAAACACAACGGTCATATCGCGGTCGAATCCA
>DASWAB010000242.1:0-6652 GCA_036391375.1 Nitrospirota bacterium | reverse complement strand
ACCGGGAAGAAAGCCGGCCTGGTGCTGGGATATGTTCCCCTGAAGATGACCCTTGTTACGTTCGGCTACAGCTATCTCATCCGGGAGTTCGACGCGCCGTCGAGCGCGGAGATAAAAACCAACACCGTTTCCGCGGGCCTGGAACAATCATTCACAAAGTCCTGGTCCGTAGCCGGTGAGTACGACCTCCAACTCAGCAAGGAAAACATCAACAACTCGAGCACGACGGACAACATCTTCTCGCTGGCGCTGCGGTATAGTTATTAGTTTCGAGGACGCCAATCAGGGCGGGATTATTGTTCTTCAATCTGTCCGTTCTCCGCCCTTCCCGCATCGGACGCAGACGCTCGTCGTTATTTTTCGCATTTCAACTTCGCCCTTATGCCTTCGGAAATTTTTTCCGCGATTTGCCGGGGCAGGATAACGATGTCAGAATCCTGTTCATCATCATTGTCGAACCGATAAAGGCTTTCTCCGGTTTGGCAATTGACAACCTGCCCGCGAACGCCAAGATGAAAGGTCCGCCTGCTGTGAATCAGGCTGTAAATGCTGCCGTCGATTTTGACGGCGTGATCGGCGCAATTCGAGGATTGCAGGACCTTCTTGAACAGATGATCTTCTTCTATATTAATTTTCAACTGCTCGGAGGCGGCGCGTGCGACCTCGCGGGGCAGGTGCTCATATTTTTCTTCCTCGACAAGCGCGGCGTCGCCGTTAAAGGGGGCGATTATGATCGTGTCAAAAGCAGATAACGGCTGGCATCCGGCCGTCGGCTTCAGATATGAATTGTAGGAGCCGACGCAGCCGAAACAGAGAAACAGTACGGCGGCAAAAAAGATCAGCGTGTTTTTCGTCATGGTTCCTCCTTGTAAAAGTGGAGCGGAATCCACCTGGGTGGTTTGCATCACAGGGAGACGCTTTTACGGCGGTGTCCGGCTCATTTGCGGCCGTGATACGGGCGCTTGACCGCCGCATCGATTCCCCCCGGCTCCGCTAAAAAAACTGGACGACGTACTTCACGGCAAGGACCAGAATGGCTGCTCCGACGATCAGCTTGATGAACTTCTGCGGCACGTATTTCTGCGTCTTCGCCCCCAGATACATGCCGACAAACCCGCCCAGGCCGAAGAGGCTCCCCAATGGCCAGTCAGGCAGGGGAGAGACCCCGTTCGCGGCAGGGATGACGCTGAAGAACAGCGCTCCCCCAACCGAGGTGATGAACGTTCCCATGAGCGTGGCGCCAGCGATCGTGTAGATCGGCAGATGGAAGAAGGCCACACAGAAGGGCGCGATGATGGCCCCGCCGCCGATGCCGTACGCTCCGCCGATGACGCCAACGATCAAGGCGAGAGCGAACATGCTGATGGTGTTGAAGGAAAACCGCTCGCCCCAGAATTCATATTCTACCCGCTTTATCGACACACTGATCGTTTTCACGACCGCATCAGGCGGGAGGCCCGATGCAATCCGCGCTCCCTCCCGTTTCCTGCGCTCCCCGGACGCGGCCTTGAATTTTTCCCCGAAGGCCTTCGCGCCCGCTGATTGCGCCTTTTTCCCTCCGATCAATTCTTTGAACAGCCGCGCACCGATATACAGCAATACACAGCCCGCGAAAAGCTTAAACGTCCTCGGATCGGGAAGATAGAGAACGCGGAGATAATATCCGATAAACACCCCCGGCAGCGTGCCGGCGATGACCACCCAGGTGAGCGGCCATGCCATGCGGCCTTCCTTGATATACCGGTAGACCCCGCTGGGAATGGCCACGATATTATAGACGTGATTGGTTCCGCTCACGGAAGGCGCCGTATAGTTCAGAACGCTCATCTGGAACGGAAGCAGGAGGAACGCGCCGGAAATGCCTCCCATGGAGGTGAAGAAAGAGATGGCCATCGAGACGAGTGGCGGAAGGAAAACGTTCGTCGTGACCCCCGAGACGGGAAATGTCATACGCAGAAAATCCATGCACCCTGTCCTCGATTCCGTTTATCGTTTCACGGCAGCAACGCTCCCGGCCGGGACCTGCCATGCTCTTCCGTCAAAATCAAGCTCCTTTTTTGCCGGCATGATCCTCGATGCGGGGCTTCCTCTTCACATCGTATCCACCATCTTCCTGAAATACCGGCAGTTCTCGACGAGGTCCGGGCCGTGTTTGAACAACCCTCCGCCGATGAGAAAGACGAGGTCCGGACCGTAGGTCTCGAGCATCTCCGGAACGCGCGCGAGACTCATGCCTCCGCCCGGCGCGGGAAATATGCTTTTCAGATGCGCCATAGGTTCGGCGGTCCCGGCGACGATTTCCCTGCATTCCTCGCGGCTGAAAGAGAACCTTCCGCCGAAGTTCGGGAAGATCGTGGCATCCGCGCCCGCGATTCTGGCTAGTTGTCCGAAGATCACGCCGTGTGACATGCCGCCCGGTCCGGTGACGAAACTCCCCTGGAGCGCGGGGTGCGTCATGATTGGGAGACCGATGGCGTCGTCCCCGGCCAGTTCCCTCATGAGATCAAAACCAATCAGCCCCGGCGCGACCATGAGCCCGCCTGCCCCGGCTTTCCTGGCGATCCGCGCGCGCTTTCTGACGTCGCCGTTCGGCGCAGTGATGTTTGCAACATAGAGGGAAGGCCGGCCCGTTTCCCTGTTCGCGCGCTGCACCGCTTGGGCGCAGCGCTTTACCCGTTCTTCAAACGGCGAGCAGGGCTGGTCCGTGAGGCCGTGGTCGTCCTTGATGATGTCCATGCCGCCGAGCGCGAACTGGTACGCAAGGTCGGCAAGCTCCGGGCAGGAAAGCCCCATGGGCTTTACCGCCGTAGCGAGCAGCGGCCGCGTGGGGACGCTCACAAGCTTCCGGAGCCCCTCCCTGCCGAAGCGCGGGCCCTTGAACTTCCCGAGCAGCGACTCCGGAAGATCGAGGTGCTCGACCCTGATGCCCGGCTTGATGCTGCTGTTGCCGAAGATGACGTTTAAGAGCTGGGGCAGCTCTCCCGATGCGAGCTCCGCCGCATAACTGATGATAGCCTTGAAGCTTCCGGCATCGCAGCGCTCGAAAGATTCGATCCGTCCGAATATACGGTCCCGGATGATTCCCTCCGGCACTTCCTCAGCGGGAAATTCCACAGTCTGCTCGATGCAGATGTCTTCCGCCTTGGCGCGCGCTCCCCGTTCATCACCGTAAATGCGGTAGACGACGGAGAAGCGGTCGCCTGAAAAAAGGGACTCCGGCGTGCTGGTTTTCTGGAGGATCATCGAGACCGCCCTTAGTGCATTTTGCTTCGGGATGGCTTCGCAGAGACATTAGCATATCCGGGCGTCCGTGTAAAGAGGTGCTGCAGAATTGGTGCTCTCAGGATGGCGGGGGTGTAAAAAGCTATAAAAAAAACAAGGCGTCCCGATGTTCTAAGGAGTTATCCTCGTGCTGAGTCATCGAGACGCCTTCATGACCATGTTGCATGCGTGGGTGAAACCATCCGGATGTTTTTCTCTCTCCATGGGCCTTGGAAGCATCCTGTTGACGAACTCTCGCGCGGCAGTAAACTTTTTCATAGGGGGGGAAGAAGTTTGCCGCTGGTGCGTAAGCCCCAGACCGCATAAAGAGCATGCATGCGCATGGCCTATAAAACAAACATAACAGTTATTGGAGTATTGTCAATAAATCGAAAGTTGTATTTTTCGGAGGCGCAAAAAGTTTAGGAATGTGACAGAAGCGCTATGGCCTTTGTCCTGCTCTTTACCTTGAGCTTCCGATAAACGCGGTACAGATGGGTCTTGACCGTTCGTTCGCTGATGCTGCTTCTGTCGGCGATCTCCTTGTTCGAGGCGCCCTGAAGCACCAGGGTAAGCATCTCCATTTCCCTGTTCGTAAGGGGGGGCAGCCCCGGAACATTTGCCTGCAGCGTCTCGGGCAGGAGCATCGGCTTGGAGATGGCCTTTTCAAGGATCCGGCGTCCGGCCCATATTTCTCCCTCGTGCACGGCGTGGATCGCTTTGATCATAATGGCAGGCTGGTCGGTGGTCTTAATATACCCCCGGATTCCCGTTTTAATGTCGGATATGATATTTTCGTCGGCCGGCGCCTTTTTCAAAAGAAACAGGATCCTGGTGTGGGGAGATTTGTCCTGGACGGACCTGATGAAGCGGGACAGCGTATGCTCTTTCAGGACCTCAGGATTTAAAATCATGATATCGGGGCGTGAGGTCATCAACTGTTTGATGGCAGTCTCGCGGGTGGAGACGGTCGATACAACATTGATGTCGTCCCGTTTGCCGAGCACGGCGGACAGAAGTTGCAACTGACCGGGATCGCTCTCGGCGATCATAATCTGAATGGCAGGCATTGGCTGATCCTCATTTCCTCCGTGAATTCCTGATTTATCTTATTTTAGAATGAGATTAGCGGGTTGTCAAGGCCGGCGCTGATAAATAATAATTTCAGCGGCGGTACCCTCCCTTTTCCGGCATGCTCATGAGAGGAGCCTGATTCCAAAATCCCCGAGCAGTTCGCCGAGAAGCGAAAGAGGCAGGCCGACCACGTTGAAATAACAGCCCTCGACTTTTTCTACCAGAAGGGCGCCTCTTTCCTGGATCCCGTATGCGCCCGCCTTGTCGAGCGGTTCGCCCGTGGCCGCGTACGATTCTATTTCGCCGGCCGTGAGGGCCCGGAACCATACCCTGGTGACCGCCGTCCGGGCCAGGCTTTTTCCCGTGGACGCATCCATGACCGCGAGGCCGGTGATGACTCGGTGCATTTTACCCGAGAGCAGCGCGAGCATGCGCTCCGCATCGCGGCCGTCCGCGGGCTTCCCAAGGATCAGATCGTCTAAAACTACGACAGTGTCGGCCGCGATAACGATGCCCTCCCCCGCCCGTGTTGCGGCGACCCGGGCCTTATCGAGCGCGACCCGCGCCGCGTAGGCCTCAGGCAATTCTCCGGGCAGGACGCGCTCATCGACGTCCGCAGGGCGGGATGTGAAGGCGAGCCCGATCTGGCGCAGAAGCTGCCTCCGTCTCGGCGAGGTTGATGCGAGGATGATGGCCGGTTTCTTCATGAAGATGGGACAACTATACCATATTCGTAATTGGGGAAGAAAAGAAAATTCAGCAGAAAGAAATGCAAGGCGTCACTGAATGGTTATTTTAAGATTATAACGGGAGATACCTCCGTGCCCGTCGTCAACGACGGCTGTCGCGCCCACCTCGCCCTTAAATTCTGGGGGCACCGGCCAGGTAATCAACCCCGTCCACGGATCTATGGTCATGCCGTCCGGAGAAACATCGAGAGAGTAGCGCAGGGCATCCCCATCAGGGTCAGTCGCCTTCACTTGGCACGTATACATCTTGCCGTCGAAGGTGAACTCACTATGCTCACTAATCACCGGGGGGAGGTTCTGAATCTCCCTGTTTAAAACAACCGAACTGCCATAACTTTCTCCGTCAAATGGCGTTACCTTGACGGAAACCCTGTCTCCTCTTTTTACCTTTGTCCCTATAATGGGTTCCTTTCCGGCAGGCGCTCCGTTTTTGGTCCACTCATACAGAAAGTAAACCTGGTCCCCGTCGATATCACTTCCCTCGGCCTCAACACTGAGCGTGTCATTGGATTTGAATATCTCCGGTAAAATTTTTACCCGGGTAATCTCCGGCGGCGCGTTCATGATTTGGACAGCATTGGACCTGACTTCCTGGCCCCCTACGACCGTTCTCGCCTGAACTAAATTCCCTTTTGCCGCATCGGTCCCGTTAAACTGCGTAGGCGCAAGAGTCGTAAACGGCCTGCCGTTCAGCAGCCACTCTATCCTTGCATCAACAAGGTTAAATCCGGTGGCAATCAGATTGAGCGTGGTTTTTCGCGAGGCTTCTTTCGGTGTAAGTTCCAGTGCGGCCAATGGCGCGACAGTGGACTTTTTAGAAGGTTTTGAATCAGTACCTGCTTTTTCCGATGAACAGGAAAATAAAAGAAATAAGGCAATGGCAGGAAAAACTGTTTTATGCATGAGTATACCCTACGGCCGCCATCTTAATACTGATACAGAATCGAAAGCTTCGCCCGCTCGTCGGGGTTGTCCGCGTTTTCCGAAACCACTTCCACGGCATATAAATAAGGAATAGACATCACCGACACTTCGCCCGTATTTGCGGATATGACCCCCTTATTGAGCAACCCCAGGTCTCCCCCGGAGTTTCCATCGGATGCCGCGACGACCTTTGTATACACGGTATATTTAGGGTTTGAGCCGAGATCGGATTTCATATCATAGCTGTTTGGGTCGCTGGGATTGATGGTGATGGAGCTATCGCAGCCCACCCACGTCGAAGAAGAGGTCATCATTTTTGCCTGTATCCCGGTGTATGTCGTCCCGCCGCTCGTGCCGCTGCATCCGGCCGAATTAGTGACCGATGTATTAAGGTTATAGGCATTGACGGTATTAAGAAAAGAAGTCTGTCCTGATTGCTCCCCCCGAAGTGCGATGACCTGGTAAAAGAGGTCTGCCCCGCCCTTGCCGGCCTCAAGGGCGGTCTTATACCTTTTTTGCATGCCGGACATTCGGGTCCCCGATGTGATCATATATATCAATGTAGTCATGATTGCAAGAGCGACCGCCGTCAATACGATGACCACTAAAAGGGCGACCCCTTTTTCCGAATTCCTCATTCCCGG
>DASWAB010000241.1:0-9624 GCA_036391375.1 Nitrospirota bacterium | reverse complement strand
ATCGATTATTCTGGAGGGCGAGATCAATGTCCAGCGTTATTTTTATCCCACGGCACCCCGGCAGATCCGGACGGGCATCTACCGCTTCGTCGGGAACACGCCGAACGCGGACTTGAAGGACGCCGTCTCGCAGGCTGAGACGGCCGTGGGGGCGCAGCTCTTCAAATATGGCTGTTTCCGCGAAGTGCCGTCCAAGACGCTCCAGGCGGACATGAAACGCGCGAAGCTGTCGATTGAACGGGCGACCACCAAGGGATGGCGCGAGACACCGCTGAAAAAGACGGTGGATATGATCATCCTCGGCAGCATCGCCAAGGACGAGAAGGGGCTCCTGATCGAGACCAAGTGCTACACCTCCGGCGGAAAGCTCATCCTTGCCCAGATCACGCGGGCCAGGAGCGCCGGGGACATCAACAGCGCCGCCAAGGAGAGCGTTGCCGCGCTGCTCGACCGGTTTCCCTTCGAAGGGACCATAATCGGCGCGGACGGCGAGCGCTACCGGATCAACCTCGGGAAAAAAGCTTACCGGATTTCCTCCGGCACGGACTTCACGCTCCTGTCTCCGCGCATGGACGAGACCGGCAAGGTTTCGGCATACCGCGAGACCGGAAGGCTGAGGATCAGGAAGGCGGAGGAAAACGGCGCGTGGACCGAGGTGCTGGACCTTAAAAAAGGAGAGAAGATCGCGATCGGGGACCGCGTTGTGCGCCGCGCCTACCGCGAGGGTGAAGAGGAAAGAGCGCGGAACTATTTCGTCCTTTCAGCAAAGGGCGGCCTGCCCCCCGATGTATCGCCGCTGACCGGCGTGAATATCTACGTAAACGACGAATGGCTCGGCTCGACCGGATCGGACGGCAAGGCCGAGGTCCCGGTGCGCCTGGGCAAGAACTTTACGCTCGTCCTCTACCGCCAGGGCTATCAACAGGTGACCGGGAAGGTGAAGATCGAGAAAAACAAGGACGCCAGGGAGTTCACGCTCACGGTCAACAACGCCGTGTTCAGGATCGATTCCGAGCCCTCCTCGGCCGATGTGTATGTGGACGGCGAGAAGATCGGAAGGACGCCCATCCTCGAAGGAAAACCCGTGACCCTCGGTTTTCACACGGTCAAGGCCTCCATCGGCGGAGACTACCGCGACTGGGAAGAGGTGGTTGAGTTTTCCAGGAAGGAGGAAAACCGCACCGGCAGCGCGAAGATCGTGCTCCCCAAGGATTATCTCAAGATCGGCGAACGCGCCGAGCAGAAGGGAGATATCGACGCCGCGATCCAGGCGTACGGGGCTACGGGGAAGGACCACCCCGACTACGCCGAGGCGCACCACCGGCTCGCCCAGATCTACCTCGATGAAAAGAACGACTACGACGACGCCATCCGGGAGTTCGAGGACGTGCTGTCCATACCCCAGAACGAGCAGCTCGTGTACAAGCAGTTCTCCGTGGCCTTCGTGAACCTGGGACACGCCTACTACGAGAAAGGCAGCCTGCTTGTCCAAAAGGACAGGGAGGCCGCGGCGCAGAATTTCGCCAAGGCGCTCCAGAAGCTCGAGAAGGCCAAGCAGAACATGCGGTTTTTCCCGAACGAACGCTACGATGAGGCGGTGCACGACACGTATTACTACACCGCGCTGTCATACCACAAACTCTACCTCATCACCAGGAAGAACAACATTCTGAACAGCGCCAACCTCGCGTGGCAGGAGTATTTCGATTTCTTTCCCAAAAAGCTCGAGGGGAACAGCGCCTTTGAGCAGACCCGGGAGTCAGCCCAGAAATACTGGGACCAGATTAAAAATCTTTAACGGTTTCCGGAGGGCCGCTGCGTGAAGCCGAAGGAGTATTATAGCGTTTTAATGCGCGCTGTCGTGCTCGTACTGTTCCTCGCGCGCGCCGGGCACGCCGCTGACGCGGCAACGTCTCCCGCCGGCACGAACGATAGCGGCCGTGTCGGCGGCAAGGGGCGGACAGAGCTGGAGAGAAAGGCATTGTTTACCGCGCCGTCCTCCACGGCGACGCCGAACCTCCTGTCCCGCGCGACCGGAACGGAGATGAAGCCCGAGGAGCAGGAGCCCCTGTTTGTGCGGTCGCTTGTCCCCGTCGAGGCCGGACGGAACGATTCGAATCCCGTGTGGTCGCCCAAGGGCACATTCCTCGCTTTTGAACGGAGCGCGGGGGACAAGCGGGAAATACGCATTGTGCTTGCGGACGGCACACCCATCCAGACCATCTATACCCTGTTGTCCGATGCCCGCAGGGAGATGAAGTTCTTTTTCCCCGGCGTCTCGGACGAGACGAGCTATAACGCGGGCCTTACCTGGTCGCCCGATGAATTCCGCTTCGTTTTCATGAGCAACGGCGGCGAGGGGAATTACGATATTTATCTGCAGGACCTCGGCGGCGCCGGCGCGGCGCGGCTTACGGACGATAAGGAAAAGGACGGCCAGGCGAACTGGGCTCCGGAGGGAAGCAGTGTTGTCTTCGTGTCAGGCCGCACCGGCAACGGTGATGTCTATCTTCTCGACCTCGCGTCGCGCGCGCTCACCCGCCTCACGCGGGGAGGCAGCGCCTACCTCTACCCCCGGTGGTCTCCGGACGGAAGCAGGATCGTGATGATGCACGGCAGCAATGAGAACCATCACATCGTCATGATCACCGACATCACCATGCCCGTGGAGTCTCGCAAAACGCTCACGGCCTGGGCCTACGATGATCTGAGGCCCCTGTGGTCTCCGGACGGCAAAAAAATCGCATTTTACTCGAATTATAACGCGTCGGGCGATCCCAAGCTCTGGTCGATCATCGTGGTCGCGGCAGACGGCTCGGACCCTGCCGAGGGCGATGGGCTCGCGGCGAAGGTCGTGGCGACGGACGTCCTCCCCGACGTGGAAATGGGGCCGGCGTGGATGCCGGACAGCAACCGGATCGTGTTCGTGAAAAACGACCGGCAGGAATACAATCCTCTTTATGTCGCAGACCTTTCACGGAAGACCGTTATGCCTGTGAAATCGGAAACCAAGATGAACCACGACGTCTCCATCTCGCCGGACGGCACGATCGCGTTTCGCGCCCAGGTCGACCAGTGGGACCAGATTTTCATCATGAAACTGAAGAAATGAGTATAAAAATGGGAAATCCGAAATGCCGTTGAATTCAACGCAGCAGAATGCATTTCGCGATTATCCGGAGTTTCGGTATTCGAGTTAGAGTCTGCCGCAATAAGAGGAGTTCGCATGAAACGGTTTGTATTGCTTGTCAGCATTATCGCGTGCTTCCCCGGACAAACGCGCGCCGCAGAGGACGCAGTTTCGCATGCGATGAAGCTTTATGAAAAGAGACATTACGACGAGGCCGCCAGCCTGCTGCGCCCGGCAGCGGCGTCGCTCGAGCCGTCCCGGCAGGGGGCCGCAAACCTGGCGCTCGGCATGATCTATTTCAAAAACGCCGTGCTGCATCGCGAGCTGTATCAGTCTTCCGCCTTATCCTCGCTGGACTATCTGAAAAAGCTTTCTGCGGCACGGGGCAAGGACCGGAGCCGGTTCGTGGACCTTTATTTGGGCGACCTGCTGGAGGAAACGGGAAAACCGGAGGTGGCCTCGATCTATCTCGAAAAATTCGCCGGAACCACGGGGGTAGAGTCCCGGTTCCGGGAAATTGCAAAGGCCGGTCTCGGACTCAGCAATCACCGCGGCAATGATGCATCGAAGGCGACCGACTTGTGGGCCGCCATTAACGCCGCGGATCCCGAAGTGAAGGCCGAGCTTGCCGTTGCCTACAGCAAGGCGGGGCTTCAGGGCAAGGACCCGGTCGGCATGGCGGACGAGGCCCTCGCAGCGGAAAAAAAATCCGGCAAGCAGCTTACGATGCGCCTGATGAAAAACACCCTTTCGGTCTATGCCGACGCAGGCCTTACCGAGAAAGGGCTGGACCTGCTCAGACGGACTGACCTGAAAGGATTTTCGTACCGGGAGGCCATCGGGAAATCCAAGGTCATCAATTTCTACGATCCGTCCCTGCTTGGCGACATGGCGACGCTCTATGGCCGGGCGAGCGTAGCATACCTCGAAAGAGCCGCGTCGGACCCGAAGGTAAAGGAAATGGCCGAATTTTATCTCTGCCAGGCATACGCGCTCTTCGGCAAGGTTGAACAGTCCTCGAAAATCGCTTCGTCGTTCATTGCGGGTTCGCAGATGCCGGAGCCGTACAAAAACCGCATCCGGGCGTGGCAGGGCGCGGACCTGTATTTGACGCATCACCAGTCAGAGGCCTTGCATCTCTGGGACGACCTCTCGCGCAGGCAGGCCGATGATCCGGACCTCCTCGCCGAGATACTGTCCGTCTGCGCCAGGCTGAAGATCGATTGCCCCGCCATCGTGCAGAAGGCCGCAGCCGCGGCCGAAACGGGGGAGGGGAAAAAATTTTCGGGTTTGAACAGTGCCATCGGCAGATACTACCTCGGCAGACTGGAAAACGGAAAAGCGCTCTCGTACCTTGAAGCGGGCCGCGACAAGAGCAACAAGAACAAGATCGAAGCGAACGACCCTGTCATGCTCGTGGCCCTGGCCGACGCCTATTTCCGGACGAAAAAGTTTTCCGAGGCCCTCGAAATCTATTTTGAGATGAGCAAGCAATTCCCCGAGGTGCGCCAGATCCAGGAGGCCATGCAGGGCGTTTACGCCATGGAGCACAAGAGCGCGGGGGACGTGAAGATTAATTGAACACGTGCGAATTTTTTTCTCGCGGAACGCGGATTGAAAACCCGCGCAATGGCAGAGTTTCACGATAGGCTCCACCACCCGTACCAGACCGTCTGAGGAGGGCACTATGAATAGGAAAAGGACCGTGCTTATTCTGCTTTTGATCGGCGCACTTGTCGCGGCTGTCTCCCCCGCAACCGACGCCGCGCGCAAAAAAGACAACCGGCCGGACGGCGGCAGCCTGAGTTACGGCGAATACGGCCGGCCCGCGACCCTCGATCCGATTACGAGCAATGAGATGATCTCGCTCCGGCTCACCGAGCTCATGTTCAACGGCCTCGTCGGGATCAACGAGAAGCAGGAGATCGTGCCCGAGCTCGCTGAACGATGGGACCTTTCGCCGGACAAGCGCTCCTATACCTTTTATCTGAAAAAAGGCGTGATGTGGCATCCGAAGGAAGGCGAAGAAGCCAGACCGTTCACGGCGGATGACGTGGTCTTCACCTACAAGGTCATGATGCACCCCAAAACCATCACGCCGCTGAAGGTGCGGTATGAATTCATCGAGAGCGTCGAGAAGCTCGACGACTACACGGTCAGGATCACGCTCAAGCGGCCGATCCTGAACGCCCTCGCGAAGTTCAGCTTCAAAATCATCCCGAAACACGGCCCCGCCAACCAGCTGTATCTTACGCGTGACGACCATTTCGTCCAAAGCCCCATCGGCACGGGCCCATACCTCCTGAAAAACATCACCGCAGACAGGGAGATCATCTTCACGGAAAACGAAAACTATGTCAAGGGCAGGCCGCACCTCGACAAGATCATCGCCAAGCCCTTCGCGGACCAGAACATCATGACCCAGGCGCTCATGTTCAACGCCATCGATATGATCGTGCTTGTAAACTCGCGGGACATCCCCGAGATCCAGGGCGACAAGCGCTTTATCCTTCAGCCGTATAACGCGCTTTCCTATTCGTTCTTCGGCTACAACGTCCGGAACCCGCTGCTCGCGGACAAGCGTGTGCGCAAGGCGTTTACCTATGCCGTGAACCGGCAGGAAATGCTCGACTCGTTCTTCGGCGGCCAGGGGACCATCATATCCGGGCCTTTTGCGCCCGGGAGCTGGGCCTATAACCTCGACGTGCAGCCCCTGCCCTTCGACCCCGAAAAGGCGAAGGCGCTTCTTCAGGAAGCAGGCTTCGCCCCCGGCCCGGACGGCATTATGCAGAAGGCCGGCAAGAAGCTCATGCTTTCGCTCAAGGTCCCGATCGAGAAGGAAAGCGAGGCGGTCAAGCGCGTGGTGCTCGCCTTCAAGAACTACCTCAAGAACATCGGCGTGGACGTCAAGGTGGAGTTCGAGGAGTGGCAGGCTTGGAAAGAAGATGTGTTCCTGGAACACGATTTTGACGTCATTTTTGCCTCCTGGGTGTTCGACGACTCCGCCGACATCTCGTCCCTCTTTCATTCCGGCGAGATCGGATCGTGGAAGAACAACTTCGGCGGCTATTCCAACCCGGAGGTGGACGGCCTGATCAACGAGAGCAAACTTACGCTCGACCATGAGAAACGGAGGACCATCAACCGCAGGCTGCACGCGATCCTTGCGGAAGAGAACCCCTATACCTTTCTCTGGACCCTCACCAACTATGCGGCATACCATAAGAAGCTGCGGCGCGTGGCCATCCATCCCTACAAGTTTTTCTCCTATGCGGACGAATGGTTTATGGAAGAAAAGGACCAGAAATAAGTTCGACGGAAAACGTTCGGAGTTTGGAGCGTAGAATCGACACATACCGCAAAGATTGGGGAGCAGGGAGATTTTCTCCGCGCTTCTATGGCGGGAAATAGACGGTGAACCAAGGTGCGGAGCAGAGGTTTTTTTACCATGAAACTCGCCGCCATCCGGCCCATGGCCGGGGTGTTGACACGGGAGCTTGCAATTACGGCGCTTCTGCTCCTGGGCGTAAGCTTGGTGGTCTTTATCATCCTTTATTCATCGCCCGGCGACCCCTTCAGCGTCCTGCTCGAAGGACAACAGTCAACGATGGAGGCGCGGGCCGGCGTGCGCGAGGCGCTGGGCGCGCCAAAATCGTGGTACGGACAGTACCTGTCCTGGCTCATCGGCATGCTCGCTGGAAACTTCGGGACATCGATCCGGACCGGCCTGCCCGTTCTTTCCGAAGTGCTTCGCGTCGGACTGAATACGCTCATGCTAACCATCGGCTCGCTCCTCGTCACGCTGCTGCTCGCGGTGCCGGTCGCGCTGTATTCCGCAGTCCGCGGAATCAATAAGTTTTCCTGGCTCCTCACCATGCTCTCGTACGTGATCTCGGCCCTGCCGGTGTTCTGGCTCGGATACCTTGTCATCTATTTTTTTACGCATAAACTCGGATTGTTCCCCCTGGCGTTCGGCTATGCAAGCGCCGGACAGGAATTCCGCTGGCTGTATCAACTCCTGCCGGTTTTCGTACTCGGCTTGGGCAACGGCACGGTCAGCGAGGTGATCCGTTTTCTCCGCCAGGAAATGAGCAGGGTCATGGCAGAGGACTACATCCGCACCGCACGGGCAAAAGGCGCGTCGGTATGGAAGCACGCGTTCAAGGAAGGGATGCTCATCCCCGTTACCGAGATCATCGCGGCCAAAATCCCCTTCATCCTCGGCGGCGCGGTGATCGTGGAGCAGGTGTTCAACTGGCCGGGCATGGGCAGGATGGCGTGGCAGGCGGCCCAGGACCGTGACTACCCCGTCATCATGGGCATTGCGATACTCGCTGCGGTGCTCGTCCGCCTCGGGAGCCTCGTCCAGAGCGTCGTCTATGCGGCGGTGAATCCAAGGGCGTCGAAGGAGTGAGGCAGGGAGCAGAGCGCATGGAGCAGGGAATGAAAATCGCTTCTGAGTCCTTAACTCTATGCACTCTGCCCTATGCGGTGTCGATTTGATGAAATCCTATTCACAAATACCCGGCAAGATCGGCGAGTTTTCGGACCTGCCGTTCTGGAAGAAGGCGGACGCAGTCGACCTGGCCTGCGTTGGCTACGGCCTGCTCATCGTCGCGCTCGTGGTCGTGTCCTACCTTCTCGGCTCGCTCCATCTCCTGCCGCATAATCCGGACGACATCGACCTGGAGCTTATGATGGCGGGGCCCGGCACGCCGGGCCACATCCTGGGCACGGATTTCATGGGCCGCGATATGCTCTCGCGCCTGATTGTCGGCATCCAGGCCTATTTCCTCCCCGGCCTGCTTGCCGTAAGCATCGCCCTCGTCTTGGGCGCTGTCCTCGGCGTGCTGGCGGGATATCGGGGCGGAAAATTCGACACGGCGATCACTTATTTCACCAACCTTGTCGATTCTTTTCCGCGCCTCGTGCTCATCCTGCTCGTGATTGCGGCGTTTAAACCGAACATCTACTACATCATGCTCGTGGTCGGATTTACGAACGTGCCGGTCGTGTCATCGCTCATCAAGGGAAAGATCCAGTTCCTGAAGCAGAAGAACTTCATCGAGGCCGACACGGCCCTTGGACTTCCGACAAGGACGATCATCCTCAAGCACATCCTGTGGCACAATTGCCGCTCCCCCCTCATCATCCAGGCCACGCTCGGCATGGGCGAGGCGATCCTGATGGAAACAAGTTTGAGCTATCTGGGCTTCGGCGTCCAGGAGCCCGCGCCGTCGTGGGGCAACATGGTGCAGGCCGGAGCCAACTACTTCCTGCAGGGCAGGTTCTGGCCGTCCACGGCGCCCGCGCTCGCGATCCTTGTTACCATCCTCGGGTTTCATCTCCTCGGCGACGGGTTGAACAACATCCTCGAAGGAAAAAGAAACACTTGAAGACGACGCTTCTTTCCATAGAGGACCTCCGCACGTATTTCTACTCCCGGAGCAAGCAGGCGTTCATCCGGTCCGTGGACGGTGTGAGCCTCGAGCTCGCGAAGGGAGAGACGCTCGGCGTGGTGGGGGAAAGCGGCAGCGGCAAGAGCATCGCCGCTCTTTCGATCATGGGGCTGGTGAGCGACGGACCGGGTGTAATCAGCGGCAAAATCGTGTTCGCGGCCGACAGCGCTCAAAAAAACCTGCTCCAGGATCTTGACAAGCATGTGAAGATTACGAGCGACAACGGCAGGATCGTGGAGGTGCGAAAAGACGCGGTGGGCTGGAAGCAGAACCTCGAACGCGTAATGCATACCGTGCGCGGCAAGGAAATCGCCATGATTTTCCAGAACCCCAAATCGGCGCTGAACCCCTTCTCTCCCGTCGGAAAACAGATCGCGGAGGCGATCCTTCTTCACACGGCGGTCAAAGATGAAGCGGAGGCGCGGGACGGGGCGCTCTCCTGGCTCGACCGCGTAAGAATCGATTCACCGAGGCTCCGCTTCGACGACTATCCCTTCGGGCTTTCGGGCGGCATGTGCCAGCGGGTCATGATCGCCATGGCGCTCGCCTCCGAGCCGTCGCTGTTGATCGCCGATGAGCCGACGACGGGACTCGACGCCACGATCCAGTCGAAGATCATCGATCTCCTCGCGGAGCTCAAATCCGGGCTCGGCATTACCACGATGCTCATCAGCCATGACATCAGCATCATCTCCCGCCTTTCCGACAGCATCGCCGTGATGTACGGCGGCACGGTCATGGAATACGGGCCCGCCGGGGACATCCTTGCGGCCGGTTTTGCCTCCAAGCATCCCTACACCTCGGCGCTCCTTGCCTCCATTCCGAGCGCGCAGAACATCAGTGAGAAAGGCTATCTTCAGGCCATCGAGGGAGAGGTGCTGGATACGATCAATATCCCCGGGGGATGCAGGTTCTTCTCGCGGTGCAACCAGGTGACGAGCGCGATACGGGAAAAGTGCGAGTGCAGAGAGCCGGACTTGCGGGAACTCGGGCACGGGCATAAGGTGAGGTGCTGGTTGTATTTTGATTAAAGAC
>DASWAB010000240.1:0-9437 GCA_036391375.1 Nitrospirota bacterium | reverse complement strand
CCAAGGACCGCTTCGAGTCCATGGTCAGACGATGCAAGGAGTACATCGCGGCAGGGGACATTTATCAGGCCAACCTCTCCCACCGGCTCTCTGCGAAGATCGGTGAGGCCGACACGCTTCGCCTGTATAAAGCGCTCCGCGAGGTCAATCCGTCCCCTTTTGCCGCGTATCTCGATATGGGCGACCTTGCGCTCGTGAGCTCCTCACCCGAACGACTCATTCGTCTTCAGGATGGTGTCGCGGACACGAGGCCGATCGCGGGCACGCGCAGGCGGGGGAAGGATTTCGATGAAACGAAAGCCCTGTCCGTCGAGCTCCTCACCAACGAGAAAGAGCGCGCCGAACACATTATGCTCCTGGACCTCGAGCGGAACGACCTCGGCAAGGTGTGCGATTACGGCACCGTCGCCGTGGACGAGATGATGGCGGTGGAGGACTACTCCCACGTAATTCATATCGTCTCGAACGTGCAGGGGAAGCTCGCCGCGGGGCGGGACGCCTTCGACCTCGTGCGTGCGGTGTTTCCCGGCGGGACGATCACTGGCGTGCCAAAGGTGCGATGCATGGAAATCATCGACGAACTCGAGCCGGTGGCGCGCGGGCCCTACACCGGCTCCATCGGGTACATCTCGAACGCCGGCGACCTGGACCTCAACATCATCATCAGGACCTTCGTCGTGAAGGACGGCGCCGCGTACGCTCAGGTCGGGGCCGGGATCGTCGCTGATTCGGACCCCGAACGCGAATATTTCGAGACCCTCCAGAAGGCCGAGGCGCTCAAAAAAGCGCTCACAATGCTTTAAACACGCTGTTTTCCCTGTTGCAACTTCAGCTTACTTGAGCTATAGTAGTAAAAAATTTGAGGAAAGGACCTCGGTAATGTTCCTGGTTGAGCTTGTGCTGCAAGGGGTGCGCGGGACCCGCGAACTCGCCCGTTTGCGATTCCACAGGGGCTTCAATTTCGTCGCTGCAGGCAATGAATCCGGAAAGACCACTGCGGTCGACGCCGTGCTGCGCCTTCTTTTTCCCAGCGCCCACCCCGGGCTTATGGATGCGCTGGTATCGCGCTATAAGCCCGATGCCTCGCGCGCCGCGCTGGTCATGTTTTCCGATGACGGGGCGTACTACCGGGTCATCCAGGACTTCTCGAAACGCGCGGTGAATCTCTCCAGGTACGACACGGGTACGAAAGCGTTCACGCTTATGCATAAGGACTGGGACATCGCGGCGCAGTTCATGGCCGGGCACACCCTCGGAATATCCGAGGGCGATTTCGAGAAGGTTTTTATTCTGCGGCGCGATCATTACGCCGATCGATCGGCTGCCGCCGGTACGCATGCGCCGGCGCGACACGCACGGCCGGGTATATCCCTCCAGCCCGCGGGGGGGGCCGCCGCAAACCAGACGAGGCTTGCCGAACTGCGCGAGACGCTCAGAAAGGCCGAGGAGGCCGCCGACGCCGAATACCGGGCGCAGTCAGCCAAGCTTGCGCTGGACGAGATCGGCAAAAAACTGGCGACGCTTGAAGAGACCGGCCGCAAGAAGGCCGAGATCGAGTCGACGCTCGCCGAACTCAAGGGTTGTGAAACCCTGCCGGAAAACCTTACCGAACTTATTGAGGCGTATGAGCAGCGCCAGAGAAAGAAGATGACGGATGCGGAGGACTTAACGAGGGAGATCGAAGGGCTGAAGACGCAGTTGGCGACGATCCCGTCGGTGAATCTCTTTACGGACAAGCTGTTTCTTTTAGGCGTGGCGCTTGCGCTGCTCTCGATCGGAGCAGGCCTGTTCATCCTGACCGCCGAGCAGGCGCAATTTTTCCCGATCGGCGTTATCGTGGGGTGCGGGCTCATGAGCGTGGCATGGTACAACGGCTCCCGAAAGGGCGCGCAGCGCAAAGCGGTCATGAGGGAAGCGGAGGCGCTGGAAAACGACATCGCCGAACTCGAAAAACGCTTTGAGGAGGAAGGGGCGTCTCTCCAGGCCTGTATGAAAGCGACCGGCGCGTCCTTTACCGGGGAACTCAGGGAAAAGGCCGACAATTACCGGCATTTTGTCTCCCTTCTCGATGAGATCAAGGAGCAGCGGCAGCGCGCCCTCGGCGGGTTTACCCCCGAGGTATTGCAGCAGGAATACAATAAGCGGCAGATGGAGGCGATGGAACTCGATAATGCGGCGCGCGCTGTTGCCCAGTACAATATAGACACGTATGCCATCAGGCAGGATATCGAACGGATCGAGGCCGAGTCGGCGCCCCAGGCAGCGTGGGATTCCGGTCCGGAAGTCAGAGAGGAGCAGGCGGATTTCGGGGCGCCGGCGACTGGGGGAAGCCCCGGCGGATTTCAGGCCGAACTCGGCATTGTAAGCAGGATCGGCGAGATTGGGATGGAGACGCTCGTTCCCGCAGTCGAGGCGGCGGCCCAGCGAAACCTCGCCGCCGTCACCGGCGGCAGATATGTCAGGATTGAGGTGGGACAGGACAACGGTCTGCCGATTGTTCATGCCGAGGACGAATCCGTGGTGAATTATGCGGAACTGAGCCACGGGACGCGGGGCCTGGTCTACTTCTGCCTCAGGACCGGCCTCGTCGAGGCGCTCGCCGGAAAGCGGCGGATTCCGTTCATTCTTGACGATCCGCTCGCGGGTTTCGACTCGGTGCGGCAAAAGGCCGCCTGCCAGATCCTCCGCTCTCTCGGCGCGAAGACCCAGGTGATCTTGTTCTCTTCGAACCCCGCGCTCAGAGCGGAAGGTGACGCCGTCGCGGAGCTCAAATAGATGAAGGGGACATTCGTCACCTTCGAGGGGATCGAAGGCTCCGGGAAATCCACTCAGATCGTCCTGCTCGCAAACCACCTTCAAGCCGGAGGCATGCGCGTCGCGCTTACCCGGGAACCCGGCGGGACTCCCATCGGCGACGAGGTGCGGAAGATCCTGCTCGACCCGGCGAACACCGCGCTTGATCCCGCGGCGGAGCTTCTCCTGTATGCTGCGAGCAGGGCGCAGCACCTGCATGAGGTCATTCTGCCGGCGCTCGCGGAAGGAAAGATTGTCCTGTGCGACCGGTTCTCGGACGCCACGCTCGCCTATCAGGGGTATGGCCGCGGTCTGGACCCTGAGATGATCCGGGCCCTCGACCGGATCGTGACCGCGGGAATGCGGCCTGACCTCACGATCCTGTTCGATATCGGGGCGGCGGCGGGAATCGCGCGGGCGCACGGAAGAAACGCGAGCCGCGGGCTTGCGGCAGAGGCGCGGTTCGAGAACGAGGAAATCGCCTTTCATGAACGGGTGCGGGAGGGATACCTTGCTCTCGCGCGGGAAGAGCCGACCCGCATCCGGCTTGTGGACGCCTCGCCGTCTGTAGAGGACGTGCAGAAGAAGGTTCGGATGATCGTGGATGAGGTTTTGCTCGGACGGAAGTGAAATATTTTTTCACCGGAAGGCGCGAAGGGCGCGAAGTTTTACTGTCTTGAATTAATCCGCTGGTTTTTTCTTCGCGTTCCTGGCGTTTTTGCGGTAAACTGTGTTTTTCAAATCCGACGTTGTTTCCTCATTTTTAAAATGTCTTTTAAAGATATCGAAGGCCATGAGAGGCCCATTACGATACTCAAGCGGGCGCTGGCAAACAGGACGCTGGCGCATGCGTACCTTTTTTCCGGCGAGGAGGGGACCGGCAGGAAGATGACCGCCCTCGCGCTCGCAGGGGCGGTAAACTGCGCGGACGCCGGCCCGGAGGGCGGCTGCGGGGCGTGCCCGTCGTGCCGGAAGATCGCCAGGCTGGAGCATCCGGACGTGCATATCGTGGCGCCGGACGGCGATGAAATCAAGATCGACCAGATCCGGCAGATACAGGCCGCCCTTTCGCTCAAACCCTTCGAAGGCGCGAAAAAAACGCTGATCATCGACGGGGCGGAGAGCATGAACATAGCCTCGTCGAACGCTTTTCTCAAGACGCTGGAAGAGCCTCCGGGCGATACGCTCATTATTTTGGTCGCTTCCCGGCCCCAGGGGCTGCTGCCGACTATCCGTTCCCGGTGCCAGGAGATCCGGTTCCACCCTCTCCCGCGACGCGCGCTCGCCCAGGCGCTCATGCGGAGACGCGGGCTTTCCGACGAAGACGCCTGGTTCCTTGCTGCGCTCGCCCAGGGGAGCATGGGCAGCGGCCTCGCAATGGATGTGGAGCAGGAGAAGGCGGCGCGGGAAGAGTTCCTGGACCTCTTGGCGGGGCTCGGCTCGATGGACCCCGCAGAGGCGCTCGCGCGGGCGGAGGCGCTTGCGAAAGACCGCGACCGGTTCGAACGCCTGCTCGACATCGGGATGGAGTGGCTCCGCGACGCGCTGGTATACCGGGAAACGCAGGACGAAAAACTCCTCGTCCACGGGCGGGCGCAGGATCGTCATCAGGAATGGGGAGGGCGGCTTTCGGTCCCGAGGATGCTTGCCGACGTCGATCTGTTCGTCGCGAGCAGGGGCCTCCTCGAACGCCGGGTGAGCGCGCAACTGGTGGCGGAGAACCTGCTCCTGGAGCTTGGAAGGGATGATACGTCCGGCATGTGGAATGAGTATGACGGAAAACGGAATAGAAAATAAATGACGATGACCGAGAACAGGATAAAAATAGCCGGCGTGCGCTTTCAGGAAAACTGGAAGGTCTACGATTTCGACGCCACGGATGTGGAGGTCTCGGTCGGCGACAGGGTGATCGTCGATTCCGACCGGGGCGCGGGGTTCGCCGTCGTAGTACGCCTGCGAAGCGCGCAGATGCCGGTCCCGGCGGAAAAACCCGGGGTGGAGGAGGGAGGAGAGCTTCCGGTCGAGGAAAAAGAGGGGCCTGCTCCCGGGGAATCTCCTCTCCCATCCACGGCCCCTGAGGCGCCGAAGAAACTCAGACGGGTGCTGCGAAAGGCCACGGAAGACGATCTTGTTAAACAGGAAAAGAACCGGGCGCGCGAGGCAGAGGCTTTCGCCATTGCCCAGGACACGATCTCCGAGCGCGAGCTGCCGATGAGACTCATCCGCGTGGAATATGCGTTCGACGCCTCGCGGGCGACCTTTTTTTTCTTCTCCGAGACGAGGGTCGATTTCCGCGAGTTGGTGAAGGACCTCGCGTACAGGCTCAAAAGCAGGATCGAGATGCGTCAGATCGGCGTGCGGGACGTGGCGCGGCTGATCGGCGGGTTCGGACCCTGCGGCAGGGAGCTCTGCTGCTCCGCGTTCCTCAGGAACTTTGAACCGGTCTCGATCCGGATGGCCAAAAAACAGGACATGGTGTTGAACCCGGCCAAGATCTCGGGGGTCTGCGGCAGGCTCCTCTGCTGCCTCTCGTACGAGTACGAGATGTATGATGAAATCAAAAAAGACATAGAAGGGATGCGCGACAGCGCGGCAAAAGAAAAGAAGGAAGAAGAAAAACGCCGGATCGCCGAAGAACGCAAGGAGGAGGAACGCCGGGTCGCTGAGGAGAAGAGGCGGCAGGAGGAGCGTAGACAGCAGGAGCAGCGGCGGGACAGGCAAAAGGAAGGCGGCCAGAAGGGCGGCGAACGGCGCGAGAAAAAGAAGGAGCGGCAGCAGGAAAAGAAAGAACAGCCCCGGCCGGATCAGGCGCGTGACCGCGAGCAGCAGAAACCGGAAAAGCAGCAGCCGCAGGAGCAGAAGGCGCAGCCGGAAGGGGAAAAGTCAGGCAAGAAGAAACGGCGCAGGTTCTGGCGCAGAAAGAAGAAGGGACAGCAGCAGGGAGAAAACAAGCCATCGGGACCGGGAGAACAGAAGCCGTGAGGAAGTGAGACGGAAGAGAAGACCTGCGCCGAGATTATGACGAAAAAATTCTATATCACCACCCCTATTTACTACGTCAATGACGTGCCGCATATCGGGCATGCGTATACCACCATCGCCGCGGACACGCTCGCGCGCTACCGCCGGATCAAAGGCGACGCGGTATTTTTCCTTACCGGCACGGATGAGCACGGCCAGAAGGTGGAGAAAGCCGCGCAGGACCGGGGACTGACGCCGAAGGCGCATGCGGACAGCATGACCGTGAATTTCCAGCGCCTCTGGGAGAAGCTCGAGATCGCCAACGACGCCTTCATCCGCACCACCGACCGGGAGCATGTCGCCGTAGTCCAGGAACTGCTGCAGAAGCTGTACGACAGGGGCGAGATCGAACGCCGCACCTACGAGGGCTGGTACTGTACCCCGGACGAGCGGTTCTGGACCGAGAAGGAGCTCGTAGACGGGAAATGCCCGGACTGCGGCAGGCAGGTGGAGCGCATCAGCGAGGACAACTACTTTTTCCTGATGAGCAAATATCAGGGGCGGCTCATTGAGCATATCGAAAAAAATCCCGACTATATCCGGCCCGAATCCCGGCGGAATGAAGTGCTCGGATTTTTAAGGTCGCAGACCCTCGGCGACCTCTGCATCTCCCGCCCCAAGGCGCGCCTCTCCTGGGGAATCGAGCTGCCGTTCGACCGGGATTTCGTCACCTATGTCTGGTTCGACGCGCTCGTGAACTATTTTTCCGCGACGCGCTACCTGAGCCCCGCCGCGAACGGGTCGGCCGATCCCGCCGTCCGGGAAAAGTTCTGGTGGCCCGCCGACCATCACCTCGTGGGCAAGGACATCCTCACCACCCACAGCGTGTACTGGTCCACCATGCTCATGGCGCTTGGGCTCCCGCTGCCCGGCAACATTTTCGCTCACGGCTGGTGGACGAAAGACGGCAAAAAAATGTCGAAGTCGCTCGGAAACGTGATCGACCCGAACGAAGTCGTCGATGCCTACGGCGCGGACGCCTTCCGCTATTTTGTTTTGCGCGAGGTGCCCTTCGGCCTCGACGGCGATTACTCGGCGGCTACTTTTGTGACGCGCTTCAACACCGAGCTTGCAAATGACCTCGGGAACCTGCTCTCGCGCGTGCTCACCATGATCGGAAAGTATTTTGACGGCAAGGTCCCGGCCGCCGGGCCGGAGCAATTGTTCGATAGGGAACTGCGCGAGACCGCGGTGTCGGTTCCGCATAAAATCGACGAGGCACTTGCCGCGCTCGCGTTCGCCCGGTATCTGCAGGACGCCTGGACGCTCGTGACGCGGGCGAACCGTTATGTCGAGGAGAACGCGCCCTGGACGCTCGCAAAGAACAAGGATCTCGTCCGGCTCGGGTGCGTGCTCTATAATCTCTCGGAGTCCCTCCGGCTTACCGGACTGTACCTCTATCCGGTGCTGCCGTCCGCATCGCAGAAGATATGGGACAGTCTCGGCATCGGCAGGGAGATCGGCTCCTGCCGTATTCACGAAGAATCCTCGTGGGGAAAGCTGGCCGCAGGCGCATCCGTCCGGCCGGGGGCGCAGCTCTTCCCCCGCATTGACGTAAGAAAAAAACCGGAGAAGAAGATGGAAAAAACGGAAGATGCGCAAAAACCGGCGTCGCAGGCGGCTGTTATGCCGGAGAAAATCGGCATCGAGGATTTCATGAAAGCGGACCTTCGCGTCGGCAGGATCGTATCCGCCGAGCGCGTGGAAAAATCCGAAAAGCTCGTGAAGCTTCAGGTCGATATCGGCCCGGAGACGCGGCAGGTCGTCGCCGGGATCGGCAAGAGCTATACGCCGGAGGAACTTACGGGGAAGTCGATCGTGATCGTCGCAAACCTGAAGCCGGCCAAGCTCATGGGGCTCGAGTCCCAGGGCATGCTGCTTGCCGCGAGCAGCGGGGACGGGATCGCGGTCGTGACCTTCGACCGGGAGGCGAAACCGGGGAGCAGGGTGAAGTGAAGCGAACGCGGAATACGGAATTAAACCAAACGAATATGATTGCGGCGGGCGAAACCCGTCTCCGTCTGCTATAGCCAATGCTCATCGATACTCACGCGCACCTCGAGATGCGCGAATTCAATGACGACCGCGGGGACGTGATCAGCAGGGCGCGGGAAGCGGGCGTCGAATATATCGTCACCATCGGGACGACGGTGGAGTCCAGCCGCGACGCGGTGCTGCTTGCGGACAAGTACGATTTCATCTACGCCGCGATCGGCATCCACCCGCACGAAGTGAAGGACATCCTTCATCCCGCCTACGAAATGCTCCGGCACCTGGCCCGGCACAAGAAGGTCGTTGCCTACGGCGAGATCGGCCTCGACTACCACTACGAGCACTCGCCCCGGACGGACCAGAAGAGGAAACTCCGCGATATGCTGCGCGAGGCGCGCGAGCTGGACCTTCCGGTCATCATCCACGACCGCGACGCGCACGAAGACGCGCTCCAGATCATCTCCGAGGAGTGGTCGCCGGACCTGGGCGGCGCCATGCACTGCTTTTCCGGCGACGCGGCGATGGCAAAGAGGATGATCGAGCTGGGGTTTTCCATCTCGATTGCCGGTCCGGTCACGTTCCCGAAGGCGGAGGCCCTGCGCGAGGTCGTGAGGCAGACGCCGATCGAACACTTATTGATCGAAACGGACTCGCCGTACCTGGCGCCCCAGCCCCTGCGGGGCAAACGGAACGAGCCCGCGTTCGTGCGCCATACGGCGGAGATGATCGCGAAGGTGAAAGGCCTCACCTTCGACGACGTCGCCCGCATCACGAGCTTCAACGCCATGCAACTTTTCGGCATCGGCAAGATTCCGGAGCGCGGCCGCATCGCCTATCCCATCAGGAACTCGCTGTACCTCAACATCACGAACCGGTGCACGGCGGCCTGCACCTTCTGCGTGCGTTACCATACGGATTTTGTGAAGGGGCATAATCTGAGGCTCAAAAACGAGCCGTCGGCGGATGAGTTGATGAAGGAAATCGGCGACCCGAAACGGTACGCAGAAATCGTCTTCTGCGGCTACGGAGAACCGCTCCTGCGGCTTGATGTGGTCAAGACCGTTTCAGCCGAGGTGAAGCGGCGGGGCGGCAAAGTGCGCATCGACACGAACGGCCACGCGAACCTGATCCACAAACGGAATATTCTCCCGGAACTTGCCGGACTGGTGGACGCCGTGAGCGTAAGTTTGAACGCCCAGAACGCGGAGCTTTACGAAAAGCTTACGCAGCCCAAGTTTGGGCGCGAAACGTATGATGGGGTCAAAAATTTTATCAGCGAGGCGAAAAAGTACATCCCCGAAGTGACCGCCACGGTGGTGTCCGCCCCGGAAGTGGACATCGATGCCTGCCGAAAGATCGCCGATGAACTTGGCGCAAAGTACCGTGTGCGGGAGTACAATGTGGTGGGGTGACTTCCACCTGGGTCTGCGCTCCTTATTTCATCTTTCCCGCCCTGCACGCCGTCAACTTTTTGATGAGCTGTTCAAAAGGCAGGGCATTCAGCACGTCTCTTTTCTCCGCCCATCCTCTCCTGGCAACAGAAACGCCGTAGGCCATGAAATCGAGCTGCGTCGTTACGTGCATGTCCGTGCTGATCACGAGCGGTACACCGTAGTCTTTCGCCATCTTGA
>DASWAB010000239.1:0-14199 GCA_036391375.1 Nitrospirota bacterium | reverse complement strand
CCGCTCTACGACGCCCTCTACGACATGATCGAGACGGAGAAGGCCAACAAGCTTGTCGAACGCGGCGACATCGAGATCGCGCCGCTCGCCTTCATGCGCGGCCGGACGCTGAATGATTCGTTCATCATCCTCGACGAGGCGCAGAACACCACTACGGAGCAGATGAAGATGTTTCTTACCCGGCTGGGGTTCAACTCGAAGACCGTGGTGACCGGCGATATCACCCAGATTGATCTTCCGAGCGGCAGAAACTCCGGCCTCATTGAAGTTCAGAAGATCCTCGAAGGAATAGGGGGGATTGAGTTCTTGTATTTCACAAACAAAGACGTGGTCCGCCACAAACTGGTCCAGCAGATCATCAAGGCATACGAACGGTACGAGGCCGCGGATGGGCAATAACGACAAAACAACACCGCGCCTCCTGCCCAAGGCGCAGGTCCACGGCTCAGATCAGAAAGAGCCGCCGTCGACGATTGCCCGCTTTATTCCTCTCTCCAACATCGCCCTTGCCCTCGCGACCGCGGCGCTCCTTGCCTTTGTTCTCCTGCCGCGAATCCCGCGCCTGGAGAAGGGCGATATAGCGCCTCGGGACATTACTGCGCCCTACACGATGTATGTCGATTACATGGGGCCGGACCAGACGACTCTTTCCTTCAGGATAAACAAGGGAGAACTCGTCGTTGAATCCGGCCGCCGAGTGACGGAGAGGGCGGCGCGGGTGCTTGAGGAAATCGCCCGCAGAGAAGGCATCGGGGGCAGGTTCCCGGCGTTTCTCGGGCTGAGCGGACTGATCCTGGTGTTTCTCTACCTTTTTTACCGCGATATTAAGCGGTATCGTCCGTCGCTCGCGGCGGACACGAGAAAAATGGTTCTCCTTGCGTCTCTTTTGGTCCTGACGGTCGTCATAACGCAGTTTGCCCGGATTATCTTTTCACTCTTGCCGGACAAGCTTCAATCGGACGTCGCCACGGTCGCTTTTGCGCTCCCCGTGGCCGCCGGTGCCATGCTGGTGAGCCTGCTGCTCGATTTTCACCTGGCCCTGGTTTTTTCATTCGTTGTCAGCATCCTGCTGGGCATCCTGTTCCAGGGCGACCCCTTTATGCCGGTTTATTATTTCTTCGGGAGCATCGCCGCCGCGCTGTGCGTTATTCAGTGCAAGAAAAGAACGGCATTGCTCAAGGCGGGTGCGCTGACAGGGCTTGTCAATCTCATCGCGGTTGTCGGCATCGACCTCTACCGCGGAGAGCTCTGGACCCGCGGGCCCTACGATCTGACGGCCGGTTTCCTCGGCGCGGTCGTCATGGTCATGATCGTCTCCGCAACGCTGCCGTTCTTTGAAACTCTGTTCGATATCGCCACCGACATCAAGCTGCTGGAGCTGCTGGACCCCAACCAGCCGCTGCTTAAGGAGCTGGTGTACAAGAGCCCGGGGACCTATCATCACAGCATCGTAATCGGAAACCTCGCCGAAGCCGCGGCAGAGACCATCGGCGAAAACCCCATCCTCGCGCGCGTCGGCGCCTACTACCACGACATCGGCAAGACGCCCAAACCGGAGTATTTCATCGAGAACCAGCGCCCTTCTGAAAACAAGCACGACCGGCTCATGCCGTCGATGAGCAGCCTGATTATTGCATCTCATGTCAAGGAAGGCGTCGAGGTTGCGCGCGCGCACCGGCTTCCGTCGGCGGTCATTGACATCATCCAGCAGCATCACGGCACTTCACTGATCACCTACTTTTATCAGAAGGCAAAGGAACTCCAGCCGTTTGTCTCAATCGCCGAGGAAGACTATCGCTATCCCGGTCCTCGCCCGCGCACCAAGGTGGCGGCCATCGTGATGCTGGCGGACTCCGTCGAAGCGGCCTCGAGATCGCTCGAGAACCCGACCCCCCAGCGGATTCAGGCGCTCACCAACAGCGTCATTACCCGCATCTTCCTCGACGACCAGCTTTCCCGGTGCGATCTTACGCTCAAGGACCTGCGCGAAATATCCAGGAGCTTCAACCAGAGCCTTGCCGGCATTTTCCACCACCGGATCGACTACCCCGGCACAGGCTTCTTCGGAGACAAAAAACGCAGTGGACATCAGGATAAGAAACAACCAGAGGACAAAAAACCTGGCAACGGCAAGTCTCAAGAAGAGACTCGGGACCCTGTTGCGGAGTATCGGACTTCCTGACGCTGAGCTGTCCATCCTCTTTATCGGAGACCGCGCTATGCGCGCCCTCAACCGCCGTTACCGCGATCAGGACAAGACCACGGATGTGCTCTCGTTTTCGCTCCGGGAGGGGAGGTTCACTCATATTCAACCCGACATGCTGGGCGATATCGTGATCTCGGTTCCGGCGGCCGCCAGGCAGGCCAGGGGAGGGGGCCAGTCGCTCGCCGCAGAACTCGACCGCCTTCTGGTGCACGGCCTTGCCCATCTGCTCGGCTACGACCACGAACGAGGCCGTGAGGAGGCGCGCCGCATGAAAAGGAAGGAACATCAGCTTTTAAAAAGGCTTTCTCCATGAAGCCGCGGTCATGGATCCAGAGCGCCAACCTGGCGATCGAGGGCATCATCTATGCCGTCAAGACCCAGCGGCACATGCGCTATCATCTCTATGCCGCCCTGATTGCGCTTGTCCTCAGCTTGATCCTCCATATACAAAGAACAGAATTTATTCTCCTCTGCATGTCTATCATACTCGTGCTCGTGGCCGAGATGCTGAATACCGCCATCGAAGCCACGGTGGACATGATTTCCGAAGAATTCCACCCCATGGCAAAGATCGCCAAGGACGTCGCCGCGGGCATGGTGCTCATCGCGTCAGCCGGGGCAATCACGCTCGGATATCTGATCCTCTATCCTGCGCTCAAGTCTTCGCTGTTCACGGGGCAGTGGCACGTCAGCAAGGCGCCGGGCGATGTCGTCGCCTTTGTCGCTTTCGTGGTGGTAATCATCCTGGTCATCATCATCAAGGCGTTTCTCGGGAAGGGGGAGCCGCTCCGGGGAGGAATGCCGAGCGGACACGCCGCGGTGTCGTTTTCCCTGTGGGCCGCCATCGTTTGCCTCTCCGGCGTCCTCCCGGTCATCCTGCTGACGTTTTTTCTCGCCCTTATGGTAAGCTGGAGCAGATGGTCGTCGGGCATTCACCGTCCGCTCGAGGTGATTGCGGGCGCGCTGCTCGGCGCGGGAGTGACATTTCTGTTTTTTTTGCTGTTCAACTGATTCGTATCCGCAGGAAGGGAAACTGCAATCGGCATTTTTAAAATCCGGGGGGAGTTTGATCGACCAGATACTCGAAAATCTGATATCGTCGGTAAACGGCGCGCAGGCGGCGATTTTTCTGGACGGCGACGGCGAGTCCATCGCCCAGATCGGGGACGCCGCCGGCGACATCCGCCTGATCGGCGCATGGAAGGAAATTCATCTTGACCGGATCAGGGAAATTACCGGGCGCCTGGGGCTCGGGGAAACCCGCGCGGTGCTGTTTTCCCTGGAAGAGGGAAATGAGCTGATTGTTCCCGTGTCGGACGAGTATTGCCTGCTGCTTTTTTTGTCGGCCTTCGCCGATCTTCGGGCCGCCATGGCGAAGTTGAAAGAGGCCGTTCAGCGGCTGAGGGAAAACATCGGATGATCCGGTCAGAGCTGATCGAAGGTCCCTAGCTTCCGGAACTTTTCATACCGGAGCTTTACGAGGTCCGCGAGGGGAACGGCCCTGATCTCCGCCAGGTTCCTCAAAATCGATTCCTTGAGCAGTTCAGCGGCCCGACGCAGGTCCCGGTGGGCGCCGCCGATCGGCTCTTCCACGACTTCATCAATGACCTTCATCTGGAAAAGGTCCTGGGCCGTGATCTTGAGCAGTTCCGCCGCCTCGCTCGCCTTGGCGCTCTTGTCCCAGAGAATGGCCGCGCACCCTTCCGGCGATATGACCGAATAGGTGGCGTGCTCGAGCATAAGCACCCGGTCGGCCACGCCCAGGGCCAGCGCCCCGCCGCTCCCCCCCTCGCCGATAACCACCGAGATGATCGGCGTCCTGAGCTCGGACATTACATACAGGTTCCGTGCAATCGATTCCCCCTGTCCGCGTTCTTCCGCGCCGATGCCGGGGTAGGCGCCCTGGGTGTCGATCAGCGTGATAAGCGGTTTCTTGAACTTTTCGGCAAATTGCATTACCCGCAGCGCCTTTCGGTATCCCTCGGGGTTCGGCTGCCCGAAGTTGCGGTACACCCGCTCCTTGGTGGTCCTGCCTTTCTGGTGCCCAATGACGACAACGGGCTGGGCGTCGAGCCGCGCCATGCCGCAGACAATGGCGGGGTCGTCGGCGAAACTGCGGTCGCCGTGCAGTTCCGTGAAATCCGTAAAGATGGCATCCACGTAGTCGAGGGTGTAGGGACGGTTCGGGTGGCGGGAAATCTGGACTTTCTGCCACGGCGTAAGGCGCGAATAGATTTCGGCCAGCAGCTGGTCGGATTTCTTCTGCAGTTTCAGTATCTCTTCCTCGAGGTCGATGTTTCCATTGGAGGTGAAGAGCGTCAGTTCTTCGATCTTTTTTTCCAGCTCGAAGATCGGTCTTTCAAAATCGAGGTATTCGGGCGGCAAATCGCGCTCCTTGTTTTTTTGGGCTAAAAACAGATATGCCGCTCATGATGACGCGGCAGCGGGCACTCCCCTCTTTTTCCAAGCCGGGATATTATCGGATATTGGAGCGCCCTTGTCAAGGGTTTGTTGTTTCGGGTTGACGAGCCGCCGTGAGTGTGGTAATTTAATACTGTCAAGAAATCAGCGGGATAGCTAACGTCCATGGAGGTAGGCGCAGCATATGAATACGGTAAAAACAGTCGGATTGATGACGTTCATGATGGTGCTGTTTGTGGCCATCGGCGGAGCCCTCGGCGGAAGAAGCGGCATGATCACGGCGGTACTGTTCGCGGCCGTTATGAACGTCGGGATGTACTGGTTCAGCGACAAACTCGTTCTGGGCATGTATCGGGCGCAGCCGGTGACCGAGGACCAGGCGCCCGAGCTTTATTCTATCGTCCGGGCCCTGACGCAGAAGGCAGGCATGCCCATGCCGAAGGTCTATATCATCCCGGAAGAGACGCCGAATGCTTTTGCCACCGGCAGGAACCCCGAGCACGCCGTTGTTGCGGTGACCCAGGGGATCATGAGGATTCTGTCACGGGACGAACTGGCGGGCGTCATCGCCCACGAGCTGGCGCACATCAAGCACCGCGACATGCTCACGGGCACGATCGTTGCCACCATCGCCGGGGCGATCAGCATGCTCGCCCAGATGGCGCAGTGGGCGCTGCTCTTCGGCGGAGGCAGGAGGGACGATGACGAGGGGGGCAGCCCCGTTGTCGCTCTTGTGATGATGATCGTCGCGCCCATCGCGGCAATGCTCGTGCAGATGGCCATTTCACGCACGAGGGAGTTTGAAGCGGACGCGGGCGGGGCCAGGATCGCGGGCAGTCCCTTTGGGCTGGCGAATGCGCTCCTCAAGCTGGAGAAGGGCTCCCGGATCGTCCCCATGGAGGATGCGAAGCCCGCTACGGCGCATATGTTCATCGTGAACCCGCTCACCGGCGGCGGCATTCTGAAGCTGTTCAGCACCCATCCGCCGATCGAGGAACGGGTCAAAAGGCTGAACGAGATGGCACGGGGAAGATAATATTTTCGTTCCCGGCATTGAGAGAAAGGCCCCACCTTGATGTCAGAGGAGGGGCTTTTGTTATGCTGCGTTACCACCAGGCTACGGATTTGTTATACTTATACCATCCCGAGTCGCGGATGGCGCCGTGCATATATATTGGTTGATGGTATTTTTCAGCGATCCGCGATACAAACGCTAAAAAATAAAACCGCTTAAAGGAGGCTTGCCCGTGCGTTATAAATACCGCGCGTACAAATATACACGCCGCGTGCGGCCGGATGCCCTGTTTCAAAACATATGGGAGTCATTCGGTTCATGGCCGACGCAGCCGACAATCGTTTGGCGGCCGCCGACGGACATCTATGAAACGATGGACGAAATCATCGTCGTGATCGAGCTTGCCGGCGCATCGGAGGAAGACATGGCGGTTACGCTGTTCAGCGACCTCCTTGTTGTAGAAGGGCGGAGGGAACCGCCGGCGGTGGGGATGGAGGCGTGTCATCAGTTGGGCATTAAATACGGAGAATTCAGGTCCGAAGTCTTCATCCAATCCGCCGTTGACCACGACAACGTGAAAGCCGAGTATAAGGACGGATTATTAATCATAACCCTGAAAAAGCTCGATTGACCGTTGCTGTCGTGATGTAAGGATGGCCTCTTGAAGATTTCCGAGTTTCTACAGCGTTTTTTTAAAAAACAGACCAGGAGCATAT
Organism: Nitrospirota bacterium; assembly: GCA_036391375.1. GTDB lineage: Bacteria > Nitrospirota > UBA9217 > UBA9217 > UBA9217 > DASWAB01. The sequence goes on along the minus strand of DASWAB010000239.1, from coordinate 7,841 downwards.
CCATGGAGAACAGAGAAGCCGAGACAGAGAAAATGCCGCCCGTTCCCGCAGAGGTGCCCTTGTTGCCGCTCAAGGATACCGTCGTGTATCCGCTTACCGTCTACCCGCTTGTAATCGGGAAGGACAAGTCGATCAAACTTGTTAACGAGGTCACGGTAGGAGACAAAATCCTCGGGCTCACCGCCCAGCGGAAAGTGGACCTCGAAGTGGCGGGGATGTCCGATGTTTACACCGTGGGGACCATGGCGAGGATCCTTCAGATGGTCAAGGCCCCGGACGGCACGCTCAGGGTGCTGGTCCAGGGAATCGAACGGATCAGCATCGCGGAGTTCGTGCAGGTTGAACCGTTTATCAAGGCCAGGGTGAGGGCCTTGCCCGACAAGACCGAAAAGACCGTTGAGCTCGACGCCCTGATGCGCAGTGTCTCCGAAGTGTTCCAGAAAATGGTGTCGCTGACGCCCAATATGCCGGAGGAACTGTCGGCGGCCGCGCTCAACATCGAGGACCCGCGCCAGCTCGCGTATCTGGTCGCGACGAACATCCGGCTGGACCTGCCGCAGCGGCAGGAGATACTCGAAATAGATTCGGTGTACGACAAGCTCAGCAAGTTGATGCAGTACCTGAACCGCGAGGTCGAGGTGCTCGAGCTCGGGCGGAAGATCCAGGGCCAGGCCCGGGACCAGATGCAGAAGGCGGAGCGGGAGTACCTTCTCCGTCAGCAGCTTTCGGCCATCCGCAAGGAACTTGGCGAGGAAACCGACGAGGGTTCGGAAATCAAAAACCTCCGGGAAAAAATCGACGAGGCAAAGCTGCCGCCCGAGGCCGAAAAGGAGGCCAAGAGAGAGCTCGGCCGCATGGAGAAGCTCTCGGCTGCTTCGCCGGAATATTCGGTCATCCGGACGTACCTCGAGTGGATGACGAGCCTTCCGTGGAACAAAACGACGGCCACGGCAATCGACATCGTCAAGGCCAAGCAGACGCTCGACGAGGACCACTACGATCTCGAGAAGGTCAAAAACCGCATTCTCGAATACCTGTCCGTGAAAAAATTGGGCGAAGAGCGCGGCCCGCAGGAGGGGATCAAAACGCGGGAGCCGATCCTGTGCTTCGTGGGCCCTCCCGGGGTGGGGAAGACGTCGCTCGGCCAGTCCATTGCCCGCGCCCTCGGACGGAAATTCATGCGCCAGTCGTTCGGCGGCCTGCACGACGAAGCCGAGATTCGCGGCCATCGCCGGACGTACATCGGCGCAATGCCGGGACGGATCATCCAGGCGCTCAAACGCGTCGAGACAAGAGACCCGGTGGTCATGCTTGACGAGGTGGACAAGATCGGCGCGGACTGGCGCGGCGACCCGTCGTCGGCGCTCCTCGAGGTGCTTGATCCTGAACAGAACAAGGATTTTCGCGACAACTATCTCGACGTGCCGTTCGACCTTTCAAAGGTCATGTTCATCACCACGGCCAACCAGCTCGAAACCATTCCGCCGCCGCTGCTGGACAGAATGGAGGTCATCCCGCTCCCGGGGTATACGGAGCATGAAAAGGTGAACATCGCGCAAAAGTATCTCATCCCCAAGGAGATCAAGGCAAATGCGCTTAAACCCGGCGAGATCGTGATCACGGAAGACGCGCTTCGGGGAATCATCAAGGATCATACGCGGGAAGCCGGCGTAAGAAATCTTGAGCGTGAGATTGCGAACGTCTGCCGCAAGGTGGCAAAGTCCGTGGCGGAAGGGAAGGCCGTGCCCATTACGGTGAAGGCGGAGGATTTGCATGAATATCTCGGGAAACCGAGGTTCTTCGCGGAAACAGCGATCATGATCGACCGCCCCGGCGTCGTCACGGGTCTGGCCTGGACGCCGACGGGAGGGGACATCCTTTTCGTCGAGGCCACGCAGATGCCCGGCAGCAAGCAGCTTACGCTCACCGGCCAGCTCGGCGACGTGATGAAGGAATCGGCGCAGGCCGCGCTCTCCTACGTTCGCTCTCAGGCGGAGGCGTTCGGGATCAACAAGGAGTTTTTCGAGAAAACCGACATCCACATCCATGTTCCCGCGGGGGCGATCCCCAAGGACGGCCCTTCCGCGGGGGTGACCATGACCACGGCCATCGTTTCCATGCTGACCGGGAAACTTGCAAAACACGACCTGGCCATGACCGGGGAGATCACGCTCCGCGGAAAAGTGATGCCCATCGGCGGAGTAAAGGAGAAAGTGCTTGCCGCCAAACGCGCGGGGATCAAGACCGTGGTCCTTCCGGAAAAAAACAGGAACGATCTTGACGACGTCCCGGAAGACCTGCGGAAAGAAATGAATTTCATTTTTGTCGATACGATCGACCAGGTTATCAAAGCCGCGCTGGATGGCGGGGAAAAATGACCGAGGCCGCCACTGACGAAAAGAGCAGGCGAGGGGAGCGAAATGCCAAGCGCCTGCCCCCATGGTTTACCGTACGGCTCACTGCGGGCGAACGTTTGGCGAACGTACGGAGTATCGTGAGGGAAAACAGGCTCCACACCGTCTGCGGGAGCGCGGCCTGCCCGAACCGGAACGAATGCTGGAATGCAGGCACCGCGACATTTCTGATTCTGGGAAACATTTGCACCCGCGGCTGCGGGTTCTGCAACGTGGCGAAAGGCAGGCCCGAAGGACTGGATGGCGATGAGCCGGTTCGCGTGGCGCGCGCCGTGAAAATGATGAATTTGCAGTATGCCGTGGTCACCTCGGTCACGCGAGACGATCTCCCGGACGGCGGCGCATCGATTTTTGCGGAAACCATACGCCTGATCCGGTCCTCCGTGCCCGGTTGCCGCGTCGAGGTGCTCATTCCTGATTTTCAGGGCTCTGGGGCGTCCCTGAAAACAGTGCTCGACGCGCAACCTGACGTCCTGAACCACAACCTGGAGACCGTGCCTTCACTCTACCCTATGGCGCGTCCCCAGGCCGATTATCTGCGATCTCTCGGACTGCTTGGAAGGGCGAAAGAACAGGGCGCTACTACCAAAACCGGACTGATGCTGGGACTGGGTGAAGGAGTGGAGGAACTCAGGATGGTCCTGCGCGATCTCCGGGGAATCGGGTGCGACATCCTTACCCTGGGCCAGTATCTGCGGCCGGGCAAGCTCCATCTGCCAGTATCAAAATACTACCATCCTGATGAGTTTTCAGCCATCCGTGATGAAGCAATGGCCATGGGGTTTTCCCATGTCATGGCCGGACCGCTCGTGAGAAGTTCCTACCACGCCGGTGACTACGGAGTACAGGACCGGCGGCAAGAGTGGAAATAATTTTATAAGGCAGCAGGGTACCAGTCAAATGCTTTAATAACCTCGATATCATCAAACAAAAAAGAGCGAATTTTACATTTGACATAATATACATTATCGGACATTAAATAACATAAAGTGTTATGTTATTGTGGTTGGTTTATTTGTCTGTTTTTATGCATTTTTTAGCCGGACGGTAGATGGAGGATTAATGGAAAACGAGCCTGTCGAACAGCTAAAATTTCATGCTCACAAGCGTTCCTACTTTTCCGGAATTGTCATAATTCTCTGTTTGCTTGCGTAAGAATTGAGCGCCGAAGGTAAGATTGAATCTTTCGCTTACGAGTCTCAAGCCATACGTAATGGCCGAATAGTCTCCGCCCGCCAATGAGATTGTCTTTTTCCCATTTATAAGCGAATATTCAACGAACATTTGAAGGTTCCGATGTTTACTTATGGGGAAAATCAACCCTGTATTGACGATTTCGTACAGGTCTCTCAGCCTTTTCTCCGTGAGATTCTGGCCGGCAATCTGGGCATCCGCATAAATCCCCAGCAAATAATCTTTCCAGTTGAACTCGGAGCCCGTGGATAGCCCTATCCGCATGCCCCAGTGAGATACCGTGTCGATAAGCATGTCCGCGCTTCTCTGCGTCGGGGCAATACCCGCCACGATAAGAGCAAGACCGGGAACCGCTGAGTCCTCTTTTTGCGGCAGAAAATTCCATTTGTATGAAAGCTCAAGATCTCCGGTCTTATGATGGGTCGTCGTCGTTGTCGTCGTGGCGCCTTCTTTAATGCTGAAATAGGAGCCGCGGAGAGCGAGTTCTTTGTTCGTGCCGATTCCGGCCGTTATGGTGAAAGGATATTCGGTTTCCGTAAAGTCCGGTTTGACGCTGTTCTCGTACAGCACGGATGCGCCTGTTTCCACCGTGCCCCGGGGCAGCGTGTAGGGAGCCGTCGTGAACAGAAGTCCGGTCAGGCCGGACGTATTGACCGGCCGGTTGACGATGTCGAGTTCTTCGGCGGCGATGGAACTGTTCCCGGCAGAGAGAAAGCAAGCAATCAGAAAGAGCGCCGCTACGCCGAATCTTCCTTTTTTCTGTGTATATCTTCTCATTTTTTCCCGATCTTCGGCTCTGTTCCGGCAAGAAGACGCTTTATGTTCTCACGATGCCGGATATAAATCATGCCGAAGATGAACAGGGATAAAAGACCGTAGGGTTTCGACGCGGGCGGCGCCGTAAAAAAAATCAGCAGGGGATAGGAGGCGAACGAAAGAAGCGCGGCGAGCGACGAGTACCGCCAGAGAAAGGCGGCGGCCAGCCAAATGAGGAGGCAGATGAGCCCGATCCAGGGCGATACGGCGAGGACCACGCCGTAACTCGTGGCAACCCCCTTCCCTCCCTTAAACTTGAGATACAAGGGGAAATTATGCCCAAGGATTGCCGCTGCGCCCGAGAGCGCCACGATCATGTCATCCCTGAACAGGAGACGAAGCGCGAATACCGGCAGGAGTCCCTTGAAAACGTCGGCAAGCAGGGTCAGGATCGCCGCCTTCTTCCCCGCGGCCCGCAGGACGTTGGTGGCGCCGATGTTTCCGCTCCCGACCGACCGGACGTCCACATCGGCAAGAAGTCTGCTGAAAATGAGCCCGAACGGCACCGCGCCGAAGAGATACGATGTGATGATGGATGCTGTCGCGAGGAAAGGGTTCATACTCGTTTCAACCGGCCAAAAAGCGCCTCACGCAGGACTCGTGAAGATACAAGGCTTCTCGTTCAATTCACAGCTCACCGCAGTTGTTTCCAATACGTCTTGAAATATTTTATCGCCGAATAGACCGCCAGCAGCATGGCGATCCAGAGCGCTATCGCTCCGAGGTCCCGCAGCCATTCCCTGGTGAGATAATAATCGAGCAGGAGAGACAAGACCGCCGTAATTTGTGCGCCGACCTTGTATTTCCCTGCTGTTTCCGCGGGGATGACGATCCCTTCGCTTGAGGCGATTGCGCGGAGTCCGGTAACGGCAAATTCCCTCCCGATGATCACGATGGCGATCCAGGAGTGCACGACGTCGGACCGTATTTCCACCAGGATGACCAGCGCCGACATGATCAGAATTTTGTCGGCAATAGGATCGAGCAGTTTCCCCATTTTGGTCACCTGTCCCCACTTTCTCGCCAGGTAACCGTCGAGCCAGTCCGTGGCCGAGGCGAGGGAGAAGACGATGCCGGCGGCAAGCGCCCGGACGGGGCTTGGCTCGAGCATGAGAATGATGAAGACGGGCACCGACAAAATCCTGCTGATCGAGAGCAGGTTCGGTATGTTGAAGATGTTCACGGTTGTCTTCTCCATCGGCGGTGCATCCACACCCATTGTTCGGGGTCCTTTCTGACGGCGTCCTCTATTTTTTTCGTCAGCATGGCCGTGTTGGCGATGATGTCCTCGTCCGGAGCGCCCGTTGTGATCATATCCAGCGGGCCTTCTATCATCACGGTATGCCTGGTGTCGCCGGTGCGATGAATGTAGCCGAAAATCACGGCTGCGCCGAATTTGACCGCCATGGAAGCCGCGGCAGTGGGGGTCCAGGCGGGCCTGCCCAGGAAATCTACGAAGGCGCTCTCCACATCCGTGTCCTGGTCGATCAGGATGCCGAGAATGCGGTTTTCCCTGAAGATCCGGATCAGTTCCTTCGCCGCACCCGGCCTGTTGCGAAGGACGGTCCGCACGCCCATTTTCGCGCGCAACCCCACGATCATATCGTTGACCTGCTCGGGTTCAATGGGCGCGGCGATCACGCTGAGCGGATGCATCGCGGCCACGGCGTGGCCCATCATCTCCCAGTTTCCGATGTGGCCGGTGACGAATACGACGCCTTTTCCCCGATCGATGGCCTTGCGGAGATTTTCCGCACCCCGGATGTCGACGACCTGCGCAAGGCGACCGGGGGTCATAAGCATGACCTCGATCATCGCCTTGCCGAGATGCGCGAAACACCGCCGTGCGGTGGTGCGCACCCATTGATCGCCTTTTTCACCGAACACCGATGTCAGATGCGCAATCGCTCTCCTGCGCTCGCGGCGCAGCAGATAATAGGCGGCAGAACCGATCATGCCTCCCATCATGACCGCCGGGCGGTACGGCATGAGCAGGGAAAGCAAGCGCACCGACCTGGTCAGCCAGATCAAGGACAGGCGTGTGAGCTTTTTTCGTGTTTTCAGCGCCCGCTCGCTCATGAGGCGCGAGGCTTGTCACGGTTCTTCAGGAGAAAATTAATGAACTCGCGCACGGCCCCCGCTCCTCCTCCGGTCTTCGTGGTGATGTCCGCATGGGGCCGTACCGCCGGATCGGCGTCGGCTACGGTCGCCGCAAGGCCGGCGCGCCGGAGGATATCGAGGTCTACGATGTCGTCTCCCATGTATGCGACTTCTTCGTCGCGCAGCCCGTATTTCGAAAGGATGGATTCATACACCGCTATCTTTTCGCGCGCCCCCTGATGGACTTCCTGGATGCCGAGCTCCCTTGCGCGAATATTCACGGCTTCGGATGTTCTTCCCGTGATGATCCCGATCGTGATGCCGGCCCGCTGCGCTATTTTGATCCCATGCCCGTCGCGCACATGAAAAGCCTTGAGCTCGTTTCCCCGGGCATCGAGGATGATCCTGCCGTCCGTCAACACGCCGTCGACATCAAGCAGGAGAAGCTTGATCTTCTTTGCCTTTGACCGGAGAGTCCGTGATGATTTTTTCATCAATTTTGAACTTTGCACTTTGAATGTTGAACTTGCCGCATTACACCACTCCCGCCTTGAGCAGGTCATGGAGGTGGATCACCCCTTCCGGGATGTTATCGGCGGCGACGACGATAAGGCACGTGATGGAATTTTTTTCCATGATAGAAACCGCTTCGGCGGCCAAAGAGTCTTTATTGGCGATCTTCGGGTTTCTGGTCATGATGTCTTTTGCTTTTTTCGTAAGAAGGTTCTCTCCGGTTTTCTCGGTTTTTTCCATCCAGCGCCGGAGGTCTCCGTCGGAGATGATGCCGACCAGTTTTTTTGACGCGTTCACCACCGCGGTGACCCCCATCTTTTTCGATGATATTTCGTAGATCGCATCCTTGATCAGCGTGTCTTCGGAGACCATGGGGATCGCGCTTTCGGTATGCATCAGATCGCGCACATGGAGCAGGAGCCTCTTTCCCAGGACGCCCCCCGGATGAAAACAGGCGAAATCCTCTTCCTTGAAGCCGCGCCGGTCCAGAAGCGCGACAGCCAGCGCGTCTCCCATGGCCAGGGTCGCCGTGGTGCTTGCCGTGGGCGCCAGCCCCAGGGGGCAGGCCTCTTCCCTGACGCCCACGTTGATAACCACGTCGCTGTTTTTCGCCAGCGTGGAATCGGAATTTCCGGTGAACGCAATAATCGTGATCCCCAGCCGCTTGAGCGAGGGGAGCATCCTCGTCACCTCTTCCGTCTCGCCGCTGTTGGACAGCGCAATCACCGTGTCCCCTCTCGTCACCATGCCGAGGTCTCCGTGTATCCCCTCGGCCGGATGGAGAAAGAGCGCAGGGGTCCCGGT
>DASWAB010000238.1:0-10500 GCA_036391375.1 Nitrospirota bacterium | reverse complement strand
ATCGCCTGAAAGCCCAGGAACGGCAGGAGCATTCTGATTCAGCTCATGGGCAATTGCGAAACCGAGGCGCGCGATATCATTCGGCGCGGCATGCCAGGCCTTTGTCGCTGTGTCATCGAGCCTGGTGCCCGCAGCCGTGGCAAGATAGAGCGGGCCGCTCTCATCCTGGATGAGATTGCGTACGGCGTTGTCGTCCCACGCCGGGATGCGCATCGCCGTCGCAGTCTCTTTCGGCTTGTTTCTCACGGCCTGGCGAAGGGCCAGGGCGAGCATCGGGGCGGTGTTCGTAACGTCTTCGCCCAGAACCAGCACAGCGTCCGCCGTCTCGACGCCGTGAAGCGACGGGGTGCGCGCGGGGCCTTTGGCAAGGATGTCGATGATGAGCGCCGCGAGATCATGTTCCCGCGCAGACATTCCTGAATAGAAGTTCTCCTGTCCGACGAGTTTACGAAGGGCGAAGTTGGATTCAAGAGACGCGCGCGGCGAGCCGATGCCGATGATGGTCTTGCTTTTCAACAGTATGTCGCTGACATGTTTCAGTACCGTTTCCTTCCCCGCCGGCTTCTGCTCCGCCTGTCCGGATTGTTTCAACAGCGGGTTTCTGATCCGTTTTTCGGAGTTCACGAACTCATATCCGAACCGCCCCCGGTCGCACAGGAAATATCCGTTCACTTCATGGTTATAGCGATTCAGGATTCTTCTGAGAGATCCGTAGCGCTCGCCCGCAATCGTGTTGCATCCGAGGCCGCAATGGACGCAGATCGACGGCGCGGTCTGGAGGTCCCATTTGCGAGTATAGTGCTGTTTCAGCGTCTTGTCCGTGAACACGCCCGTGGGGCACACCTCGACAAGATTTCCGCTGAATTCGCTCTCGAGCGCGCCGTCCCCGTTTCTGCCGAAATAGACATGGTCATGCGCTGCAAAGACATCGAGATCGCGTCCACCCGCGTAGTTCCGGTAGAAGCGGACGCAGCGGTAACAGGCGATGCAGCGGTTCATCTCATGGTTGATAAACGGGCCGAGGTCCTGGTTCCGGTGCGTGCGTTTTTTAAAGCGCGTCCGTCTATAGTTATGTCCGGTCATGACCGTCATGTCCTGGAGATGGCATTCGCCGCCTTCGTCGCAGACCGGGCAGTCATGCGGATGGTTTACCATGAGCCATTCGACCACGTTTGCACGAAAGGCCTTTGCCTCAGGGTCGTCCACGGAGATGCGTATACCCTCCGACACGGGCGTCATGCAGGACATGACGATCCTGCCGCGTGTGTCTTTTTCGTCCTTGAACTGTTTCACCGCGCACTGTCGGCAGGCGCCTACCGAATGCATAGCAGGGTGCCAGCAGAAATAGGGGAGGTCGAACCCGAGGGACAGACACGCCTGGAGAAGGTTTTGGCCTTCCTTGACCTGATAGGGGTTGTTGTCGATGTAGATCGTGATCATAAGTTTTTTCCGCCACGAATTAAAACGAATTCTCACGAAGAAAGATGCAAGTATTTTTTAAACTTATTCTATAATTCGCGCCAATTCATGCGCATCCGTAGCTGTTATTTCCACGGGCATCTTTTCTCCCGTATATGCCTCTCAAAATCGTCCCGAAAATACTTTAATGCGCTCTGGAGCGGCTCGACAGCGCCGGGCGCCAACGCGCAAAAGGTATTCCCCGGGCCGAGCAGCTTGCAATGTTGTTCCAGAATCTCGATATCGCCGGATTCGCCCGTCCCTTCTTCGATTGCCCGAAGGATCTTTTCCATCCAGGGAAGGCCGTCTCTGCAGGGGGTGCACCAGCCGCAGGATTCGCGCGCAAAAAACTTTATCAGATTGTGGACGAAGCCCACCGGGCAGGTTTTGTCGTCGAGCACGACCATGGTCCCGGTGCCCAGGCGGCTCCCGGCTCTCATCACAGACTCGAAATCCATTTTCACATCGAGATGGTCTTTGGTCAAAAAATCGGTCGATGCCCCGCCTGGAATCACGCCGCGGAAGGCAAATCCGTCCTGCATCCCGCCGGCGTGCTCTTCCAGGAGTTCCCGCACGGTCACACCCATGGGCAGCTCCCGGATGGCCGGTTTCTTCACGCGTCCACTGACGCCGTAGAGTTTGGTGCCTGCGTCCGGGCTTTTGCTCAAGGACTTGAACCAGTCAGCGCCGTTATTTATGATATGCGGGATATTCGCAACCGTTTCCACGTTGTTTACAATGGTGGGTTTTCCGAACAGGCCGCAAACCTGGGGGAAGGGCGGCTTGGCGCGCGGCGTGGCCCGTTTTCCTTCGAGCGCGTTCAGGAGGGCGGTCTCTTCGCCGCAGATGTAGCGGCCGGCGCTCCCGTGAATGCGAAGGTCGAGGTTATAACCCGACCCAAGGATGTTTTTCCCCAGATAGTTTTTTGCATATGCTTCCGCAATCGCCTGTCCCATCCGTTTGACCGCGAGTTTGTAGGCCCAGCGGATAAAGATAAAGGCCTGCTCCGCCTCGATGGCATAGGCGCTCGCGATCACGCCTTCAATGATCTGGTGCGGGTCGCCTTCGAGCAGGAGACGGTCCTTGAACGTGCCCGGCTCCATCTCGTCGGCGTTCACGACGAAGTACTTGGGCCGCCGCGCGTCCGGCCCCATGGGGACGAAACTCCACTTGGCGCCGGTGGGGAAGCCTGCGCCGCCGCGGCCGCGGAGGTTCGAGGCCTTCACGATGTTCTGCACTTCCTGCGGCGGCATGGAGAGCGCCTTGCGGACGGATTGGCAGCCTCCGGCCTTTTCATAGTCCTGAAGAGTAAGCGGCTCCTGTCCCGGACGGATGTTTTTTGTGAGCGGTTGTTCCATTAAACCTTTTGTTTCAACTACGAATTTTCACGAATCAAGGATTTTGTTTAGAAATAGATTCTCTTAGTATTTCTTTCCAATTCGTTTCATCCGTGGCAAAAGCGTCATTTATATTTATTTAATATCTCATCCAGCTTCTCCGGCGCAACCGGTCCGTACAGATCATCATCCAACATCATTGCCGGCGCGCGGTCGCAGGCGCCGAGGCAGGAGATGGGGAGAAGCGTAAACCGCTTGTCATCGGTCGTTTCGCCGAAGGCGATGCCGAGTTTCGCTTTGAGAACATTGAGCAAGGGATTATATCCCATGACCCAGCAGGAGACGCTGTCGCACACGAGGATCACATGCCTGCCCACGGGCCTTCTGAAGATGAAGCTGTAAAACGTGGCGACGGCGTCCAGTTCATCAGGCGTCATGTCGAGCGCATGTGCAACGTCCCTGAGGCCCTCGTCCGACACCCAGCCCCGGTGACGCTGCACGACGTTCAGCGCCTCGATGGAAGCCGAAGCTTTTGTCGCGCAATGCGCCAGTTCGACGGTGATTTCCTGTAGCTCTTTTTCGCTCAGCACGGAAACCTCAAGACTTGCTTCGAAGACGCTAAGGCACGAAGAAAAATTTCTTGAAATTAAGCTTCGTGACTTCGTGTCTTTGTGGCAGGATTCCGGATTAACGATCCAAATCCGCTAAAATAAAATCAATGCTTCCCAAAATGGCAAGCAGATCGGCGATCATGAGCCCCCTGGTGATTTTCGGCACCATCTGCAGGTGCGGAAACGACGGGGTGCGGATGCGGGTCCGGTACGATACCGTGTTGCCGTCGCTGATCAGATAATACCCGTTGTTTCCTTTCGACGCTTCGATGCCCATGAACGCCTCGCCGGGAGGGATCACCGGTCCCCACGAGACGCCCAGAAAATGGTTGATGAGCGTCTCGATATCGTGCATGGTGCGTTCTTTCCTCGGAGGCGTGGCAAGCGGATGGTCCGATTTGTACTTTCCCTCCGGCATGTTGTTTACGCACTGCTCGATGATTCGCAGGCTCTGGCGCATCTCCTCGACACGGACCCATCCGCGGTCGTAGCAGTCCCCGTGCACGGCGGTGGGGATGTTGAACTCGAAGTTCTCATAGCCCGAGTAGGGCCGTTTTTTGCGAAAGTCCCACTCGAACCCGCATGCGCGGAGTCCCGGCCCGGTCACGCCCCAATCGATTGCCTCGTCTCTCGTATACTTGCCGACGCCCTTGGTGCGCGCCTTGAATATCCTGTTCTGCATGACGATCGCGTCGTATTCATTGAGCCGTCGCGGGAGGTATTTCAGAAAATCCTTCACGAGCCTGTCCCATCCCCTGGGCAGGTCCATTGCCACCCCGCCTATCCGGAACCAGGCGGGATGCATGCGCCCGCCGCACACTGCTTCGATAATATCGAAAATGCGTTCACGGTCCGTGAACATGTAGAAGACGGGAGAAAGCGCGCCCACGTCCTGCGCGAACGTGCCGTACCACACGAGGTGGCTGGCGAGGCGGAAAAGCTCCGCTATCATCACGCGAATGGTCTTGGCCCGGTCGGGGACCTCGATGCCCGCGAGCTTCTCTACCGCGAGGCAGTAGGCCATGTTGTTCATCACGCCGCCGAGATAGTCGATGCGGTCGGTGTAGGGGATATACGTGTGCCAGGACTGGCGCTCCGCCATCTTCTCCGCGCCGCGGTGGTGGTAGCCGATATCGGGCACCGTGTCGATGATCTCCTCGCCTTCAAGCTGCAGGACGAAGCGGATCAGGCCATGTGTCCCGGGGTGCTGCGGCCCCAGGTTCAGAAACATGAAGTCCGTGCCTTCCGATTCCTGCTTCAGGCCCCAGTCTTCCGGATTGAACCTAAGCGCGGTCTGTTCGGCCTCTTCCTTCTCCTCGGACAATTGAAACGGCCCCATCTCCGTAGCGCGCGCGGGATGGTCCTTGCGCAGAGGATGACCTTTCCAGGTCGGAGGCATCAGGATCCTTCTGAGATGCCGATGGCCGTCGAACGTGACGCCGAACATGTCCCATGCCTCGCGCTCGTACCAGTCGGCGGATTCCCAGAGGCCGGTGATCGTGGGAAGCGACGGGTTGTCGCCCTTGAGCGGCACCTTGACCCTGATGTCATCGTTCCGGTCGAATGACAGGAGATGGTAGACCACGGTGAAGTCGCACTCGGGCTGGCCCTGTCTGTTCGTGCGGACGCGCTCATCGATGGCGGTGAGGTCATAGAGCATTTTAAACGGCCGATCGACGTTCGTCTTGAGATGGCGCAGAATATCGCAGGCCTTGTCCGGCGGCACCCAGAGCGTGGGAATATCATCGCGGGCCGGCTGAACCGAGAGGATCGCTTCGCCAAAGGCGGTTTTCAAATCGTCGATGATGGGGTTGTTTAGAGTCATAAAGAATTTTTGCCACAGAGGACTCAGAGAGCACAGAGAACGCGAAAAGGTTGATGCCGCTTTGAAAAAAGTTTTCTCTGAGCGCTCTGTGCACTTTGTGGCTAAGAGGTTTACACTTCATCCGGCGAACGGAGGACCGTCGCCTTGCTGCGTTGCTCCCGCTTCAGGTCCCGCATGCACGGCATCTCGGGCCGCACGACGCCCTGCGGCCCCGCGACCCAGGAAAGCGGTCTGCGTTCCTTGCTGATCATGTCGCGCAGCATCAAAAGTCCCTGCATGAAGGCGTCCGGCCGGGGAGGGCAGCCGGGGACATACACATCCACCGGAAGAAACTTATCCACGCCCTGGACCACGCTGTAGATGTCGTACATGCCGCCGGAGTTGGCGCAGGATCCCATTGAGATGACCCAGCGGGGCGCCATCATCTGTTCGTAGAGCCTCTTGATGACCGGCGCCACTTTGATGAAGACCGTACCGGCGACGATCATCATGTCCGCCTCGCGCGGCGTGCCGCGGATCACCAGGGACCCGAACCGGTCGAGATCGTATTTGCTCGTCAAACTCGCGGCCATCTCCACATAGCAGCAGGAGAGGCCGAAGTTGAAGGGCCAGATGGAATTTTTCCTGCCCCAGGCGAGCATGTCCTGAAGCGTGGTCAGGATGAGGCTTCTGCGCACCGCGTCTTCCACGGAGTCGTGGCCCGGTTTTGTAAGAGAGTAGTCCATGACTTATAGTTCGCGGCAAGGAGTTCGGCGATACGGCCCGCGCCAGGCGCCATGTTACTCCGGGCCCCTCATTCCGGACTGCAAACGGGTTTTTAAAAACTTTCCCCAGTCCAGCGCGCCGATGCGCCAGAGATAAACGAGGGCCGCTGCGAGAACGCCGATGAATATCATCATTACCCAATAGCCCGGCCACCCGTTCTCCCGAAGCGACACGGCCCAGGCAAAAATAAAGACCGATTCGAGGTCGAAGATGACGAAGAACATGGCGATGAGGTAGAATCTGACGTCGAACCGCACCCGCGCCGTGCCCGTGGACACGATGCCGGACTCATATGGTTCGGCAGTCTGTCGTTCGCGGTGTCGTTCTCCTATCAGGTAGGAAAACACAAGGATGGCGCCTGCGATGAAGAGCACGGCGAAGAAATACACCGCGAGAGGCCAGAGCGCCGCATCCGCTCCCGGAGGATTCGTCATGAGAAAAGAATATCATAGGGAAGGGGAAAGTCAAGTTGGCCGGGGTTGAAAAGCTGAACAGGATCATTTATCGTGTTTGCTCAGCGGCTCCGCAACCGACCTGGGCAGTTCCCGTTCATCAATAAAAAAGCGGGGCTTTCGCCCCGCTCTTCGTTTTCTATTTTGCCGCGGCGTCGCCTTTGCCGTAGCGTTCTTCATTGAACTTTTTGATTTTCTCGAGCTGCTCCTTGCTCATGCCTTTCAGGTACCATTCGTGGCGCACGTCCGGTTCGAGATATTTTTTCGTAAGCTCGGCGTAGAGCTCCGGGCCGGCGACCGCCTTGACCTCGGGCAGGAACTCGGTGTAGAATGTCTTCGCCACATCATATATGCCGTGCCACCAGGCGTAGTCGGGGCCGGACATGGCCGCGCCGTGCCGCGCCCTCCTGCCCTGGTGGTGCCATAATTCGTAATAGATCCAGTCGAGCTTCTCGTCAAAATCGGCCGGCGTGAGCTTGCCCTTGTCTATGAGCTCTTTTCTGATCGCCGTCGCGGGCTTTGCGAATTTATCGTTATAGAGGCCCACCAGGTTGTCGAACTGTTTATAGAAGCCTTCCACAAACGGCGCCGCGTGACAGCTCGAGCAGACGTCCTCCATGTGTTCGCGCCGCTTGTCCGCGTTCTCGAGCTTCTTCGAGATCGGCGGCCGCAGGGTCCAGCTGATGCGCGCTCCCACGTCGTGCGTGGAAGGCTGATGGGGCGTCGCGCCCATGTGGCAGGTTGTGCAGGTCGGTGCCGCGCCGTAGTCCTTGCCCACGACCCATGAGTCCTTGTGCAGGTTCATCCGCTCCTTGTTCGCCGCGTAGAGAATCCCGTGTTTTGATTCCTTGTAGACTTCCATCTGCGGGTGGTCGGGGCCGAGATGGCATTTCCCGCACGCCTCCGGTTCCCGCGCCTGCGCCTTTGAAAAATCATGCCGCGCGTGGCAGGCGCTGCACGAGCCGAGGGACCCGTCGGGATTGATCCTTCCGATGCCGGTGTTGGGCCAGGTATTGGTGTCCAGTTTGCCGCCGGGCAGGACCTTCACCTTGGATCCATGGCACTGGACGCAGCCCACGATCACCGCCTCCTGGCCTCCGATGGCCTCGCCCAGATAGTTGTCGAGCGAGTCGAGGATGTTGCCTGCCTTTGCATGATGGCTTGCAGTCATCTCCGCCACCTGCTGGGGATGGCATCGTGAACAGTCCTTGGGGGTCACGAGGATCGCTACCGTGTATCCGTAATGGTCCATGGCGTCGGGGTCCGCCTTGTCCGCTTTATGGCACGTGTAGCAGTCAACGCCCTTTGCCGCGTGCTTGCTGATCTTCCATTCGTCGACGAAGGCCGGAGACTGCTTTTCGTGGCACCCGATGCACGCCTGTCCTTCCTTTGACACCGCTCCCTTCGCTTTTGCGGCCTCCCCCGGCGCAGCGTAAGCGAAGCTACCGATGATAATTGCTGCAAGCAATACCCCTGACAAGTGCTTTTTTTTCATTACGCCCTCCCTTTAGTATAATGGTTGATGAAAAAGACGGTTTGTCGCAACAGTGAGTTTTTTGTCGTGAGATCATTCCTCCTTTCCGGGATGGTTTTGCAAAATCATATCTGAGATATTTCTACAAGAAGTGTATCAAAAAAAAACGATTTCTACCACCGGGATTGCATTCGGTTTAATATCTATTAAATAGGAAATTGCGCGGACCGGGTATGATGCGCGTCATATCCTTTTCCGGGCGCGCTGAGAAAGCAATTTTGCCTTGACTTTGAAGCGGTTATGCTCTATAGTATGCACCGTAGAGGAGGGGGGCTATGACGAAAGCAGACATCATCTCCGAGGTTTTTGACAAGGTAGGCCTGCCGAAACAGGACGCTGAAGAGCTGGTCGAGATGATTCTGGACATGGTCAAACATACTTTGAAGGAAGGGGAGATTGTGAAGCTTTCAGGCTTCGGGAACTTCGTGGTCAGGAAGAAGAATTCGAGAAAAGGCCGCAACCCCAAGACCGGCCAGGAGATCGAGATCACTCCCCGGAAGGTCGTAAGCTTCAGGCCGAGCATGATTTTCAAAGAGCATGTCATTGAAACCCCGACAACCTCCGCCGCCACCGAGTAGGCTTTTCTACCGGATCGGTGAAGTGAGCCGTCTCGCCGGCCTGGAACAATACGTCCTGCGCTACTGGGAGACGGAATTTCCGCAGATCAAACCCGATAAAGGCAAGTCAGGCCAGCGGCTTTATGCAAAAAAGGACTTAGACGCCATCCTCCAGGTCAAGAAGCTCCTTTATACGGAAGGGTATACCATCGCGGGGGCCAGAAAAAAGCTGAACGGAAGAGGGGATCCGGAAAATACCGCGGCGGTCATTGAAGCCGCAAAGAAGGAATTGAGGGAGATACTGGAAATATTGAAATAACCGCACGGGGCAGGGATCAAGGGAAAAGGGTACACTCAAGACCCCGGCACTTGCCCCCTGGCCGGAAGTCAGATAATCGGGGCGTGGCGCAGCCTGGTAGCGCACTCGTTTGGGGTGCGAGTGGTCGGCCGTTCAAATCGGCTCGCCCCGACCATTTTAGGCCCGTAAACATTGACGTTTACGGGCCTTTTTATTTTTCCGTTTTTCAGATCAGAAAAAAGGGGGCGAAAAGGGGGCAAGAATTTTTCAGCTGCCCCTATTTGTTCTCCATTTACTTTTTGAAACTACCTATGAGGCCCTTCGATGAACGCAGTCGCAGTTACCTCGGATATGTGCTTCGCATCGTTGGGACTGTGGAGACCAATCCGGCGAATTTTTAATCGCCGATGAAGACGCTACTGCCCACCGAGGGCCAGAGGATTGAGGATCGTTTAATAGTAAATCATAGGCCATCAGAATCAGCGCAAAACCTTCCGATCGAAACATTCGTCGTTTTTTTACATCCCGAAGTCCGCAAGTTCAAATTGCCGCAACTCCGAGCATTTCTTCCGGTAAGCCGCAGAGTCCTCATCCCTCATAACTCCAATACTTCATTCCCTATCATCGGGATATTTCAAAATAGACACCATTGGGGTTAATATCCGGTTTCTTGACTTTCAATCCTCATCTGTTATCTTTTATATAATAGCCGCTTCGAAGGAAACTGTACTACTTTTGTCCCTTGGTTCCAACCACTAACCACAACGTTCCGCAATTCACTTTCGGGCGGAAATAACGCAGAAAGCTGCCATGAACGTAGCGCAGGCAAAAACTGTTTTCATCTGGGGCACCGCGGTCGCGTCGGTTTTATTCGCTGCGCTTACCTACGACACCCACCTGCAGTTCTCGAAGAAAACCCATGAAGACAAGCTGACGGCACAGGTGGCATCGGGCAAATGGGTATGGCAAAAATACAACTGCAACGACTGCCACACCATTCTGGGTATCGGCGGATATTATGCACCGGACCTCACAAAGGTCACGACATACCGGGACACCGATTGGCTCAAGAAATTCATCAACGATCCGGAAAAGGTCTGGCCGCAGGAGCGGAAAATGCCGAATCTTCACCTCAGCGATCAGGAAATATCCGATGTCATTGCCTTTCTTTCCTGGGTGAGCGAAATCGATACCAACGGCTGGCCGCCGAAACCCCTGATGGGGGCCGTTGCCGTGGGCACGCCGGGAAAAGCCGTCTTCATGAACAACGGTTGTTCCGCTTGCCACAAAATAGGGGAAATAGGCGGAATGGTTGGACCGGACCTGACGAAGGTTGGAAGCAGAAGGGACAAGGTATGGATCATCGATCAACTAAGAAACCCGAAGCTGCATAATCCCCAGTCCATCATGCCGAGCTTTGCAAAACTACCGGACAAAGACATCGAAGAGCTTGCCGATTACCTGTCCGGTCTGAGATAGGATGCCGAGATGAAATTCGAATCGCAGCGGATTGCCTATAAATTTTTCGCAGGTGCAGCCGTTCTCTTCGGTCTCCAGGTGGTCTTCGGACTGCTGACGGCGGCAAAGTACGTGTGGAATTACGATCCGTTCATCGGGATTCTGCCGTTCAGCACCTCCCGGGCCATGCACCTGAACCTTCTCG
>DASWAB010000237.1:0-5203 GCA_036391375.1 Nitrospirota bacterium | reverse complement strand
AGGGCGCTGCTCGGCAACAGGAACCTCCGTGAAGAAGACGTCCTCACCATCGCGCAGAGAAAAAACCTTCCCCCGGACATCCTCGAAACGATCGCCAAAAACAAGGTCTGGGCGGAGAGTTATCCGGTCCGCCTCGCGCTGGCCGGAAATCCGAAGACGCCGCTGTCGATTTCGCTTTCCATCGCGCGATATCTGCGCCTCTTCGACATCGCCGAGATGAGCTGCAGCCACCACCTTCCGCTCGCCTTCCGGAATAAGGTGGAAACCATCATCATCGAGCGGGTGCCCGCCATGCCGCTCGGCCACCGGAAGACGCTGGCAAAAAGAGCCGCGGGAAACGTGCTGTTCAAGCTGATGCAGGACACCGAGCGGGAGGTGATTTCGCTGTGCCTCGGCAACCCGCGCCTGCAGGAGAGCCACCTGTTCAAGCTCATCGGCCGCAGCGACACCCGTGCGGAAACCATCCGCATGATCGCCGGGCACGGAAACTGGTCGGGCCGTCCGCTCATCCGTTACGCGCTCGTCCGGAGCAAGGACACGCCCCTTGCGCTCTCGAAGCGCTTTCTCCGGACGATGAGGCTCCTGGACCTGCAGGAACTCTATGCCGATCCGTCGCTGCCGCTGGGCGTCAAACCGCTTATTCATCGTGAATTGCTCGATCGGGGAATCGAGCCGGGCGCGCAAAAAAGGGACACCGTGGTCGAGCTTGACGAGAATGACGACATCGGGATGGAGGAATTCCAGGAAACCCGGGAAGAAACAACCGACGAACGCTGAGCGGCCCCCTTTCCTCTCCTCACCTGCGCAGGAATGTTGAGAGCCATCCCCTGCCCACCGTTATCGCGCCTTGGGGGCAGAACTCCTGACAGCAGAAACAACGGATGCAGCTTCGGTAGTTTATTTCGAGCCGCCTTCCGGAACTCAGGATCGCGCCCTGCGGGCAGTGGCCCTGGCAGACGCTGCATCGGGTGCACCTGCGGCCGTTGATGACGGGTTTGGTGGTAAATGCGCTCTTGAGCGAGCGCCTTGCCCACTCCGGCAGTTGCCATTCGAGGTGGGCCGGGGGAGGGAGGCGGAACTTCCTGATCGCCGTGTCCGAGAGCGACTCGCCGAGGACGCGGATGCGGTCAAGCTGTGTTTCCCCGAAGCCCGCGGCAGCCGCGGCCCGGATAAGCGGAAGCTTCTCGGGCGCAACACCCACCAGTCTCGCTGATATGACGTCAACGGAGACCGCGTCCCTGCCGGCAAGCACTGCGCCGATTTTACGGGGGTCGCCGCTGCCCGGACCGTTCCCTTCCATGCCGACAACCGCATCCATGATGGTAAGGCGGGGGTTGAGCAAAGCGCAGAGCTCAACGAGCATCGTCATGAAATGCCCGTGATTCACCCCGGCATTGAAATGCCACTGGACCTTGCGCCTCCCCGGGACACAGCCGAACAGGTTCTTGACCGCGCCGGTGAGCGTCGTCATGCCGTGGGTCTTGAGCTTCGGGAGGTTGATGATCGCATCAGCCTCGTACGACCTGCGCGAGAGCTCAAAGCGCTGAAATCTGCCGCTGCTCTTCACCGGGACCGCCTCGTCCAGCTCGACGAGCGAAGCCCCTTCTTCCCGCGCGACGTCGAGAATGCCGGCCTTCTCGCACACCTTCCGGAACTCGCCCATGCCGGGGCTGTCGCCCACCATGGCAACGCCCCCCGCTTCGCGGACAAGCTGGATCGCCGCCCGCACGACCTCGGGATGAGTCGTCACCGCCGCTTCCGGCGGTCTGGCCTTGAGGAGGTTCGGCTTGATGAGCACGCTCTCGCCGGGCTTAACGAACATGTGCATGCCGCCCAGCAGTTCGACAGCCTGCCGCACCGCGGCGAGGACCCGCGCCCTGTCGTAGTCGGCGCACCTGATGATCGCGACCTCGGATGTTTTTTTCGCGGCTTCACCCCGCATCTCGATCAATGCCCCTGCGTTCTTTTGAGCACGGCGAGCATCTGGCCGTGAATCCTGCCGTTGCTCGCCGCGATCTCGTTGCCATGAATGCCGAACCTGTCGCCGGAAAAATTCGATACCGTGCCGCCCGCCTCGCGCACAACCAGGCTGCCCGCAGCCACATCCCATGGCTTGAGCTTGAGTTCCCAGAATCCGTCGAACCTTCCCGAGGCCACGGAGCACAGATCGAGCGCGGCAGACCCGTCGCGGCGGACTTCCTGGGAGGCCATGAGCAGATCATGAAAGGATTGAAGATTGTTCTTCCCGCTCTCCTTGCGGTCATAAGGGAACCCGGTAGCAAGCAGACTCTTGATAAGGACGTCCGTACCCGAGACCCGTATCGGCTTCCCGTTCAGAAACGCGCCTTGGCCTTTTTGGGCCGAGAACAGCTCGTCCCTCATGGGGTCGTACACTACCCCCAAAATGAGCTCCCCCTCCCGCTCAAGGGCGATGGACACGGAGAAACAGGGATATGCGTGCGCGTAGTTCGTGGTCCCGTCCAGAGGGTCGATGATCCAGGTAAAGGCGGAGCCGTTCTGTATACGGGTCTCTTCTTCGGCAAGGATGCCGTGTCCCGGAAAAGCGGCAAGCAGGGTCTCAACCACGGCACGTTCCGAGCGCGTGTCCATCTCGGTAACGAGATTGATGTCCCCCTTGTAGGATATTTTCCTGGCGCCGTTGATATTCTCCCGCAGCAAACCGCCCGCCTTCAGGGCGGCTTCACGGGCCGCGGCCATAAAGTCCTTCATGCGAACCTCCGCAACGCGACGAGAACGCATCGGATACTACCATATTCCGGGGAGAGATTGAAAACAAAAAGGGTAAGGCCATTCGCCCTACCCTCTTTTCCGTTCCAGACATTGCCTGAGTTGTAAAGGAATTGAGATCCCGAAGCGGAGATTACTGCGTAATCCTTTTCATCTCAACGCCCAGATAATCCGCCAGGAGCTTTACCGTCCGGGGCTTCCTGGTCACGCCTTTCAGCGTTCTCGATACAGTCACTTTGTGGACACCCAGCCTGTCGGCAATTTCCGTGTAGCTCAATCCTTTCTCAAGCCGTTTTTTCTCAAGCATTTCAATCTTATATATGACTTTGCTCACGATGTTGCCTCCGCTCGTAAAAGTATGCTATACTTATTTTGTAGAGAATTTTCCAAGTATATCATAACTATTAGCAAATTGAAGTATTAAAATAATTAATAATATTATTATTTTTATATTGCAATTTTTTGTTGACATCGAGCGAAAGGAAGGGTATACTTATGATTATGACTCTCGCAGATAAACTCAAAAAACTCCGGGTAAAGAATAAACTCTCCATGAGTGAAGTGGCGCGCCTTTCGGAACAGGCGAGCGACTCACGGGGCAGGATTACGCAAGGCTACATCTCCCGTCTGGAATCCGGCAAGGAGACCAACCCAAGCCTCATGAAGCTCGTCACGCTGTGCAGCATTTACAAGGTAAAGCCCAATGTCCTCTTTGATAAAAACCTGAAACCGTTTAGGAAAACCCGTTAATCACCCCCCCTTCCCAAGAGAAAACAGAATAAGAATCACCAGACGCTACCGCGCTATCCATCGGTGAGGCACATGACAGATCGTGCAGTGCTTTGCGGATTTATGCGCCTGCCTCATCATCAGCACTTCGCGCGTATGACAGCGCAGACAGTCTTCATCGGTCGGCGTAATCCGCGCGTGGGGTTTGTGGCATTCGTAACAGTTCAGCCGCGCCATGGGCACCCGCTCGGGGAAATCCGTCCTTGAAGATTTCCGGTGGCAGGAAAGGCATCGATTCCGGTCGGGGATAAACGGCTCCTGCTGCTTTGGCGAAAACGGATGGCACCGCAGACAGGAAATATCCTCCATCCCCACACCGTGGATTTTCCAGTCCTTGTGGCAGCGAAGGCAGGCGTCCTTGTCCGGCCGGAAGGAATGCACGGAGCGGCTGTGGCAATCCCTGCACGCCAGCTTTTCCATAAACACGTGGCGCGCATGGCCCGTTGATTTGTTGACCGTCAGCGACCCCTGAGCGGCCTCGTCCCAGTGACACTTCGTACAGACCGTCCACGGCGTCTCGTTGCCGTGGGGCTCGGGCTTTTTCCGGCCGGTCAGAAAAACGAATCTGACCAGAAGTCCATTCTGTTCCATCATGCCCAGGCGATGACACTCCTGGCAGGCAATGTTCCGGTGGCCGGAGAGTTTCCACGCCGTATACGCCTCCTGCATGAGGTGGCAACCGTTGCAGAAATCGGGATTTTTCTGAATATAATCGTAGTACCGGACGGCGAGCACGATGCCGAGGACCGAAATGACAAGCAGGAGAGAGACAATGATGATCTTGTCCCTCGGGCCCAGGCTCCGCTCCAGTTTATCGAATATCTTGGAGATAAGGTTGTACATAGCAGGGTTCAGAACTGGAGGAGACAGGAGCCCGAATCCAGAAAAAAACCTCCCTCTGCTTTTCTCCTGGCTCCCGGCGCATGGCCCCCGGCTACTGTGTTAAACGTTCCGCGATCTGCACCGCATTCAGCGCGGCGCCCTTCCTGAGGTTGTCCGATACGACCCACATATTGATGCCGTTCGGGATCGAATCATCCTCCCTGATCCTGCCGATATAGACCTCGTCCTTGCCGGAAACATCGACCGCCAGCGGGTAAAGGTTCTTCTTCGGGTCGTCATACACGATCACCCCGGGCGCGGCGGACAAGAGCGCACGAGCCTCGTTGGCAGAGATTTTCTTTTCGGTCTCGATGTTCAGTGACTCGGAATGGCAGCGGAACACGGGCACGCGGACGGTCGTCGCCGTCACCCGGATTGCGGCGTCCTCCAGGATTTTTCTCGTCTCATCGAGCATCTTCATCTCTTCCCTGGTGTAGCCGTTGTCCAGGAAGGAACCGATGTGGGGGATGCAGTTAAACGCGATCTGGTGAGGATAGATTTTTGTCTCGACCTCCCTGAAGTTCAGGAGCGCCACGGTCTGGGCTGCGAGTTCATCCATGGCCTCTTTTCCCGTCCCGGACACGGATTGAAAGGTAGTAACGACCACGCGCCTGATCTTCGCCGCGTCATGGAGGGGCTTCAACGCCATGACCATGGCGATGGTGGAGCAATTGGGGTTGGCAATAATGCCGCTGTGGCCCGCGATGGCATGGGGGTTCACCTCGGGGACGACGAGAGGGACTGCGGGGTCCATGCGGAAGGCGCTTGAGTTGTCGATCACCAC
>DASWAB010000236.1:0-13912 GCA_036391375.1 Nitrospirota bacterium | reverse complement strand
GGCTCAAAAAATGGAAGCGGTGGGGCAGCTTTCCGGCGGGATCGCCCACGACTTCAACAATATCCTGACCGCGGTGATCGGGTTCGGCCACCTCCTGAAGGTAAATCTGGAGGAAGGCAATCCTCAGCAGCGATACGTAGACCAAATACTGACCGCAGCGGACAAGGCCGCTCGTCTCACGCACAGCCTCCTTGCCTTCAGCAGAAAGCAGATCGTCAACCTGAGGCAGGTGCATTTAAATGAGGTCATTTCCCGGCTGGAACTTCTCCTGCAAAGGGTCATCGGCGAGGATATCGAGCTGAAAACATGCCTTGCCCCCCGGGACATCGCTGTTCTGGCCGATTCAACGCAGATCGAGCAGATCCTCATGAACCTTTGCGCCAATGCGCGCGACGCCATGCCAGAAGGCGGGACGCTGATGATCGAAACCGAGGCAGTGGAGCTTGATGGAGAATACGTCCGGACCCATGCCCTGGCAAGGCCGGGAGAATACGCACTCATATCGATATCGGACACCGGGGCGGGGATGGACGAGAAAACGAAAGCGAGGATATTCGAGCCGTTCTTCACCACGAAGGAGGTGGGGAAAGGCACCGGGCTCGGGCTATCGACGGTTTACGGCATCATCAGACAACACGAAGGGTATATCAACGTGTACAGTGAAACGGGAAAAGGCACGACCTTCAAGATATACCTCCCCGTGATTGAGCGTGCGCTGGGAACGGAGGAGGAGAAACCCTCGCCTGCCCGTGATTCTGCTCCTGAGGTAAGAGGCTCGGAGACCGTCCTCCTTGCGGAAGACGATCCGGCACTGCGGGAGTATTCAAAAAATGTGCTGGAGGAACATGGGTACCGGGTAATAACTGCGGACCACGGAGATGACGCTGTAGAAAAGTTCAGAGCATGCCCGGACAGGATAGATCTTCTGGTCCTCGACGTCATCATGCCGAGGAAAAACGGGAAAGAGGTGTATGATGCGATCAGGAACCACAAGCCTGACATGAAAGCATTATTCATGAGCGGCTACACGGCCAATATCATTCATAGCAAGGGGATCCTGAAGAGCGGCATTAAGCTTGTCACGAAGCCGTTCACGCCGAGTTCGCTTTTACAGAAGGTGCGAAGCGCGCTGGACAGCTGAGACCGGCCCGCTTCATGTCGCTGGCGGCGCATCCCCCGCCTTCGCGCGGCGGAACCACTCCACAAATCGAGCTGTCGCCGGGTCCCCTTCCGGCGGCGCCCACGCGGCGACATTCCCGCCGGTCGGCGGCACATACGGCCCGCGTTTGACCTCGAAAAACACTGTTTCGCTTTCCAATGAGGCCATCGCATGCCATGTGCCGGCGGGGATTTCAACGGCAAAAAGCGGGCCGCGCGGGGACAGCACCGCCTGCTCGGTCACGCGGCCGGAACCATCGAATAAAAGCAGCACCGCGGAGCCTCTGAGGAGCAGAAAAACCTCGCTGGTTGCCGGCTCCGCGTGTCGATGGGGCCGAATATAAGTTTCCGGCTCTATGGCGTTGCACAATCTCTGGACGGGATCGGTCGTTTCCTGATGCAGGTTGAAGTTCATCCGTTTGCGCGGCGATTCCTTTGCCTTCCGGGTCAGGACATCGAGTAATGCGCTGTCGATCTGCTTCATAAGAACACCCCTTCTGATAAATCGTTGATCCGCGATCTCATGTTTCACGATATCACTGGACAACATGCCGTCGTCACGTATGATTCTGATTGCTCCGATGAAACAGCGCCGCATGGTTTGACGTGAAAATGCGCGGTTCGCTCCGGAGGATCGCCGAGACGGCAGGATGCCGTTTGAATTCGAAATCGAGAAAACGGCGCACCGATTTCCGGTCCCAGCCCCGGGGATGCCTGAACCCCCCATAGAGGGGGAGATCGCCATCGGAGAACGGCTCCGCCTCGAACGCTCCTGCTTCGCGCCCGCAGACCGGCATGTTGAAGACCGCAAGGTTCAAATGCGAGATCGCACCGGCATGATCAACGGTGAATTGAAGCGTCTTCCGCGCCTCATGAAGCGTTTCCACAGGCGTGCCGAAGAGGAGATAGACATATGTCGGTATCCCCGCCCGTTTCAGGTTTGTGAGCGCTCGTGACGCCGTTTCAAGGTCGAGCCCCTTCTCCATCGCGTCAAGAACGCCCTGATCTCCTGATTCAAGCCCCAGTTTGAGCATTCCGCAGCCTGATCGCCTGAGCGCCATGCAGTAATCGAGGTCGGCAAGGTCTTTTCCGATCCGCGCGAACCCGTACCACGGCGCGCCATGCGGCCTTGCCGCAAGCGCCGCCATGAGCGAGGGGCTCACCGCATTATCGAGCAGATGGACCATGACAGGTTTCCATTTCGCCGTCAGCGAGCCCAGGTCCGACATCGCCTTGGCGGCAGGAACGGGCGCATAAGGATTCCCCTCGGCTTTTTCAGGACAGAAGGAGCACTTGTTCCAATAGCACCCGCTCGATCCGCTGTAAGGGAGGATGAATCCCGGCGACAGATAGTCATGGCCCACGAGAGACCCGTAATCCGGTTCAGTATCGATACTCTCGGCATCAGCCGCCCCGAGCATGCGAAGCAGCGGTTTTTCACCCGGGCCCGCGATCAGATGGTCCACGAGCCCGCCAAAGGGATTGAACCGCCCCTGCCTCCTTATCCACGAGGTGACCAGTCCGCCGCCAAGGACGATCGTAAGGCGGTGAAACTCCTTCCGGAGAAAGCCGATCATGGCGAACGTCGTGAGCGCCTGGCTCAGATAATTCAGCGAAAAGCCTACCATCCGCGATGAGCCGTTGTCACCGGAACCGTTCTCTTTCTGCCTCCCGTCGCGTCCCTGGGGCTTCAGCGGCAGGAAGGTCCTTTCCACGGCCTCCGGCAACCGTTTGCTGAACCAGGGGTAAAAGGGGTTTTGTTCGGGATGTTCCGCCGCATAAAGAAGGTCAGCGCTCCGGACCGGCGACAGTCGGTCGTGATGGTAGTCGGCAAGGCCGACGAGCGCGCCTTGAGAACCGCTCGCCGCTTCAAGGACCCGCTGCACGTCCAGCACGGCTCTGTTGTACCGGTCAAACGATTCGTAGGTGCGGGGGTGGCGAAGCGCGGCGATATTTCGCTGGACATTTCTGATCGCCCGCCGTGTCCAGGTGTCCGTTCCGGCCTTCGGCTGTTCCAGGAGCCACAGGAGGCCTTCGAGGTTCGCGTCGAACGTGCCGCAGGAAACGCCGCGCGCCCTGAGCGCGCCGGAAAGTTTTGCGATGCCGGCGGGCGGTTCACTGGGCTTGGCAACAGGGGGGAAAATCAAAAGCATGGGAAAATTATGCGCCGGACACTATTTACGGACCAACAGCGCCCGCATTGCGCGGACCAGCCGGATGTTCTCGCGCTTCCTTCTTACCGATATCCTGATATAGCCGTTGCCGAGACCCGGAAAGGAAGAGCAGTCCCGAAGAAGCATCCCCTGTTTGCCAAGCTTATCCGTGAGCATGCGCGCATCGTAGGAAGTCAGTTTCACAAGAATAAAATTCGCCGTACAGGGAAAGGTCTCGACGTCGGGCAGCACCCGGAGCTCCGAGAGAAGCCGGTTCCGTTCTTTTTCGATCATCTTACGGGTCTTCTTGCTGTGTCTCCAGTCATTCAACGCGGCGATCGCTGCGTGTTCCGCCGGGATGCTTGCGGACCACGGCTCCTGGCCGGCGCGAATGGCGGCAATGGTTGATTCATTCGACACGGCGTAGCCGATGCGAAGGCCTGGCATGCCGAAAAACGGGCTGAATGACCTGATACAGACGAGGTTCGAGGACTGCACGGCCTCCTTGACGACGGATTCGGATTCCGTGAAGTCCATGAACGACTCATCCACCACCAACTTCACCCCTTCCTGAAGGGCATACTGCGCGATCTCAAGCATGACGGTTTTCGGGATAAGCTCTCCGGTAGGATCGTTCGGGTTGCAGAGGAACGCCATGCCCGCGCCCTTGAGGGCGAAAGCCATCTCAATCGGATCAATGCGAAAACCGTCGCGTTCCTTGAGCGGCAGGGAAACGACCTCGCATCCCGCGCTCTCCCCGGCCGCGGCGTATTCCGTGAATGTGGGAACAGGGACCAAAATCTTGTTCGGCCTGAATACCCGCGGGACGAGGTGGATGAGGCCGGCCGAACCGTTCCCGCAGACGACATGCTCCGGTTTGATGCCGAAATAGCGGGCGATCGCCGTACGAAGGCTGGTTGTTTCCGGGTCGGGATAGCGGTCGATGAGCGAGAGCGCCTTTTGCGCGGCCCGTTTTGCCGCCGGTGACGGACCGAGAGGATTTCCGTTCGAACTGAAATCGACAATCCTGTCCCGGTCGAAACCGTAGCGTTTTGCCGCCTCGTAAATATCACCGCCGTGAAACCTGATTCTTCCTGCGTATCCGCCGCTGTTCACGGCAGGGCGGGCGCCCGTTTCCGTGTTCTCCACGTTCGTTTTCCTTTCTCGTTCGGGCCGCGGCATGAATCCGCGACCGGCAATTCCGTTATAATTCAGCCGAGAGCTCCGGGAAACGATCTTCCATGAAACGTTCGGCGGTCTTTCTGGCCAGCGCGGCGGTGGGCTGCTGCATCACCAGCGTTGCAAGCTCGACCGCGTCCTGCATGCGAACAGACCTGACCACTTTTTTGACCCAGGGGATCGAGGCAACGTTCATGCTGAGGTGCTGGAACCCCATGCCGAGAAGGATAGCGGCATAGAGGGGGTCCCCCGCCATTTCACCGCACATCGCAAGCGTGATTTTTGCCTGGCGCGCCGCATCGGACACACGCTGGAGGAGCCTGAGCACGGCGGGGTCGAGCGGCTCATACATGTACGCCACGTGCTCGTTCTGACGGTCGATCGCAAGCGTATACTGGATCAGATCGTTCGTGCCGACGCTGAAAAAATTGACTTCCCGAGCGAGCAGGTCGGCGATCATCGCTGCGGACGGAATCTCGATCATGATGCCGAATTCCACCTTTTCATTGAACGTCTTGCCTTCCGCCCGGAGTTCCGCCTTCACCTCTTCGATCATCTTCTTGGTCTCATACAGCTCCGGAAGGCCAGAGATCATGGGCACGAGGATCTTGATGTTGCCGTGGACCGTGGCCCGAAGAAGGCCTCGGAGCTGGGTCCTGAAGACATCGCGCTTCTGGAGGCAGAACCTGATCGCCCGAAGCCCGAGAGCCGGGTTCGCCTCTTTTTCAAAATCGCCGGCCAGTCCGACTTTGTCGCCTCCTACGTCGAGCGTGCGGATCACCACCTCATGCGGATACGCCTTTTCCGCCACATGACGGTACGCGAGATAATGTTCTTCTTCCGTGGGCAGGCCGGGCCTGTTCAGGAACAGGAACTCCGTGCGGTACAGACCGATGCCTGCGCCGCCGTGGTCCGCAGCCGACGAGACTTCTTCGGGCAGTTCAATGTTTCCCTGGAGCCGGACCACGTGGCCGTCGAGGGTCTCCGCCGGCAGGTTCTTGATCTTCTCGAGCTCCTGCTCGAAATATTTATACTTTCGTTGTTTTTTGAGATAGTCGAGAAACGTCTCCTCGTCGGGATCAATGATCACCACGCCGTGGGTGCCGTCCAGGATGACCACATCGCCGGTTTTCACGGTTACGGTGATGTTTTCCAGGCCGACCGCGGCCGGAATGCCGAGCGATCGGGCAAGGATCGCGGTATGGGAGGTCCGGCTGCCTGCGTCCGTGGCGAAGCCCAGGATCTTGTCTTTGCGCATCATCAGGGTATCGGTCGGCGCGAGATCGTGGGCGATGATCACGGCCTCATCCTTGATGTCGGCAAGACTCTCCTGCTTGTGGCCGACGAGATTGCGAAGGATGCGCTCCCCCACCTGCTCGACGTCGTGTTTGCGTTCGCGGAGGTACTCGTCCTCAATCGTATCGAACTTGAGACCGATCGCGGAGATCGTGTCCTTGAGCGCGCCTTCCGCGTTGATATGATCGTCTTTGATCCGCTTCACGGTCCCATCGACGAGCATCTTGTCCTCGAGCAGCATGATATGGGTGTCGAGAATATACAGGTGGGACTTGCCGAGGCCCCTGCTGAACCGTTTCTTCAGATCTTCCAGTTGCCCCCGGGAAAGCTCTACGGCCTTCCTGAAACGCGACACTTCGTCCTTGACGCTGACATCCTCAATTCTTCTTCCTGCCACAACGACCTTGCGGCGGTCAAGGAGGTACGCCCTGCCGATCACGATGCCCGGCGACGCCACGATGCCTTTGTATGTTTTTTCGTGCATGAATCCGGCCCCCGCCTTCTATTCCTTCTCCCCGAACTTGTCCCTGAACAGCCTTTCCATGCCCACGATTGCCAGATCTTCATCCGCGCCGCTCGCGTGGAGCATGACCGTGCTGCCCTTGGCCGCCGCGAGCATCATGATCCCCATGATGCTTTTTCCGTCCACCTCAAGACCATCCTTGATAAGAACGATCTTCGAGGAGTAAGCGCTCGCGGACTTCACGATCTGCGCGGCGGCGCGCGCATGGAGCCCTAATTTATTCTCGATCAGCAGCTCTTTTTTCTTCATTCAAATGACTCCCGCGTATGCCAGGCCGATACAGGCGGCGGCGAGGCCGAGCATAAGTTTAAGCGGAGAACCGCCCTTCCGCAGGACAGCGACAAGGACCAGCGTAAACGCCATCCCCGACACGGCCATCAGCAGAGCCGGCATGTCGAACGTGAGCCGGAACTCCTGCCGCCATAACGGCAGGGTCCCAACGATTCCGCCGAGCACGGTGTGCGAGATCGCCTTCAACACCCCAGCCCATCTGGTAAAACGATACCGCGCCATCAGACCGACGGCATCCCCGCCGGTTCTGTACCCTAAAAACAGGACGCCTGCCCTGAGCCCGATGTGCCAGATATTGTAGAGAGCGAGGAACAGAAACGACGCCCACCAGGAGCCGGTCATCAGCAGGGCCGCGGAGACGACAGCCGCAAACGGTTTAAGCGAGCCCCAGAAGAAACTGTCCCCGAGCGCGCCCAGCGGCGCCATGAGCGACGCCTTGAGCGCCTGAACATCGACCGTCCTGTTCCGGCCGGTCGCCCGGTCCTGCTCAATCTTCACGGCCGCGCCGAGAATGAACGAGGCAAGGTACGGCTGCGTATTAAAGTAGTCGGTATGAAGCCTGAGCCTCGACGCATATTCCGCCTGCTCCGGATACAGCTTTCTCAGAACCGGCTCGATCGCGTACGCGAAGCCGAGTGACTGCATCCACTCGAAGCTCCAGGACGCCTGGATCAGGAGCCCCCTGCCGAGGACGCCGAGGAGATCGGCGGCGGTTATCTCTTTATGATGATCGTTGCGCACGATATCTGGCCCCCAGCAAACCGGCGAGTGCGGTAAGCAGGATGATCACGAGCGCGGGCGCGCGAAAGGCCTGCGCCGTAGCAGCCGAAAACACGAAACCGCCCAGGAAAAAAAGATCCACGGCCTTCATCGACAGCTTCCTTGCCACCAGAGCGACCCCCAGCAGGGGGAGGAGCTTGACGAACAGCGCCATGGCCCGATGGACATTCTCCGGCAGATGCTGGAAGAGCATCACTGCCCAGATACCGGCCGGCACAAACACCAGCAAAAGAACAAAGGATTTCAAGAAAAACGCTACAAGCCCGAAGAGGTGTATCCGCGCAAGCCTGCGGCCTGCGTCCGGGCGCTGGTCCGCCCTCGCCCTCTCGGCCAGCCGCGAGTTCCACTTTCTGACCAAGCCGTCGACTTTCATCGTCACCGGCGCCAGCACCGTGGTCAGAAGGACGCTCGCGCCGATAACCGGAAGGGACGCCTTTCCCGGGCTCGCCAGCACGGCCATCGCCGTTGCGGAAATCGCGCTGATCGTAGCGTTTGCGGGCACGAATGTGCCGACCGGCATGTCGAGGACCCAGATCAACTCAAGCGCCGCGCCGATGACAAACCCTGCAGCCGAGTCGCCGACCATCCATCCCACGAGCGGGCAGGCGACAATGGGTTGAGAGACCATAAACTGGCCGAAGGCGGTCCTGTCGAGCCCGATCAGCCCCCCCACGACCGCGGTGACTAAAACGGCAAGGACGATATGCAAGTTTAACGTCGGCATTGAATACCCGATGGATGCTACGCTTCCCGTTTATTTCTTTTCAGCCCCGCGACGGACGCCTAATACTTTATCGAGAAGCAATGGGCGCTGGGTCGGGACAGTCTGGATGAGGACCTTGATGCCCCTTGCGGCGATTTCCTTGAGCGCTTCGAGGTCGTTCTCATCGACCGCGAGCACATCCATGAGCTTGCGTTTCCCGGGCACATAGTGCATGCCGCCGATATTGAGCGCAGGGCAGTTCAACCCCGACTTGAGCGCGCGCAGGACATCGGCCGGCTTCGAAAACAGCAGGATGATCCGCTCGGCGTCAAACGGCTCGTCTTGGAGTCGCCGGCACATATCCTCAATGCCGCCGATGGACACCTTCAGGCCGTGGGGCACGGACAATTCCATGATGGAGCGCTGCTGCGCATTCGCCGCGACAATATCATCGGCGACCGCGATGCAGGTCGCCCTGAGAAAGTTCACCCATCCCTCCACCACCTGTCCGTGGATCAAGCGGTCGTCTATCCGAATAAAAACTATCATGAGAAATCACTTTTTCGCTTTCAGCATGCGGCTTGCTATCACAATGCTCTTTTGCGCGGCCTCCTGCACAAGCTTCGCGAGGTCCGCCAGCGGCTTCTCGTCCCGATGGTTGGCGAACTTGATCAACATCGAGAGATTGACCCCGGTAACGACTTCAATCGTCTCGCTGAGAAATGCGAGCGCGATATTGGAGGGGGTGCCGCCGAACATGTCGGTGAAGAGCATCACGCCCTTCTTCCGGTCCACGCTTTTGATGGCTGCCTGTATTTCGCCCCTCAGCAGTTCGGGCGCGCTCTCCTGTTTCACACTGACCGTCGCCACCGCGTCGATTTTGCCCACGATCATTTCGGCGGCTTTCACCAGTTCGGCGCCCATGTCCTCATGACATACTACCACAAGTCCGACCATTCTTGATGCTCCTTTCACGCTCCGCGAAGAACCGTGAACAAATGTGCAACGGGCTTGTCCCTGCTCTTCGCGCTATACCCCGATGTCTCGGTGTTTTACGTTCACCTCGTATCCGTTCTGTCGCAGGCGTTCGGCGATCATAATCGCCACCGCGACCGACCGGTGCCTCCCGCCCGTACAGCCGAATCCGATCGTAAGGTAGCTTTTCCCCTCGCTCCGGTAACGCGGCAGAAGATACTCAAGAAACCCCTGCAGCCTGTTCATAAACTCCACGGAATCGGGCCTCGCCATAAGGTACTCACGTATCTTCGCGTCCTCCCCTGTATGCGGCCGGAGTTCAGGCACAAAATACGGGTTCGGCAGAAACCGGAGATCGAACAGAAGGTCCAGATCGTAAGGCGTACCGTATTTATATCCGAATGTAACGAGGGTTATGACCATGGGGCGGCCGCTGTCGCCTTCGGAGTAGAGGCGCTCGACGATCTGGCGCAGATCATGGACCGTGTAATCCGAGGTATCGACGATCCGGTCGGACAGTTTCTTGACCTCGGCGAGGGCCGCCCGCTCCTTCCTGATGCCGTCCAGAAGCGGGGTGTCGCCCCTTGCAAGCGGATGGGGCCTGCGCGTCTCGCTGAAACGCCGAACGAGCGTCTGATCGGAAGCGTCAAGAAACAGCAGTTCGACGGCGCGGCCCTTCGCCTTCAGCTCGCCGTAAAGGGCCGGAAAACGTTCCGGAAATTCCTTTTCCCTGATATCAATGCCGATCGCAGCCCGAAATGCCTCCTCCGATCCAAGGGCGAACTCGACGAACGCGGGGAGCAGCACAAGCGGGAGGTTGTCCACGCAGTAGAATCCGATATCCTCAAACGCTTTCAGCGCGGCGCTCCGGCCCGATCCGGAAAGGCCGGTGACGGCCACCATGCGCATACGGTTCATCCGGCAAGCCTCTTCTTAAGCTTTTTGTCGAGGTCGCGCGCGCTAAAGATGCCCCGGTTCTTCAGCATCTGGTTCCTGGCGGCGACTTCGATCAGGGTGGCCATGTTCCTTCCCGGCTTCACCGGCAGTTTCAGGAAAGGCAGATTAACCCCCAGCAACCGGTAACGCCGTTCGCGCAAGCCGACGAGGCTGTAGTGCTGCCCTTTTCTCCATTCTTCCAGTTCCACGACGAGGCCGACCTTGCACGAGGAAACAGCCGCCGATTCGCCGTAAAGCGCACGAAGATCGATAATTCCCAGGCCCCGAATCTGCAGCAGGTCTGCGCCCATGTCCGTCGGGCTGCCGTTGATCTCCCCGTCCGTCCTCATCAGGACCACGATATCGTCTGCTACAAGCTTATGCCCCCGCAGTACCAGATCAAGGGCCGCCTCGCTCTTGCCCACCGCGCTTTCCCCGATAATGAGCGTCCCCAGGCCGAAAATCTGGACGAGCACGCCATGGAGACTGGCGCGCGGCGACAGCTTCTCCTCCAGAAACCGGTGAAGGCCCCGCGCGTCCCTGCTTTTGATCACGGGGATCTTTGCGGTTTCCGCCCTGGCAAGGAGGTCCTTGCAGACCGCCCCCCCGCTCACGAAAATACAAGCAGGCCTTTGTTTTACGATGGCGCGAACGAGCCGCAGCCGTTCATCCTTGGGCAAAGAACAAAGGAAAGCCGCCTGACTCGGCCGGATGTGCATAACGCCCGCCGATGTGTCCCGGCCGAACACAAGCGTGGTCAGGTCGGGGGACGATATCTGGGGCGACGTGATCTCCCGGCTGAGGCCCGCCCTGCCTGCAAGAAGAGTCCCTTTGCTTCCCAGCTCTTTTACCGTGACCTTCATCGCGGCACGGCAATCGGTTGGGGATATCTGCCGTCCTCTTCGTAGATCAGCCTCCGAATCTCTTCTCGCCGGGAAACCCGTCTTAGATCTTCCCGGAGGGCGGAGTTCTTGAGTATTCGGGATATGCGGGAAAGCGCCCGCAGATGCTCGCCAGGCCTGTCCTCGGGCGTCACCAGCAGGAAAAAAAGATATACGGGCTGCCCGTCCATCGCCTCGAAGTCCACTCCCCTGCTCGATCTGCCGAATGCCACGATCATCTCGGGAATAACGCGCAGTTTCCCGTGGGGAATGGCGACTCCGCCGCCGATGCCGGTGCTGCCGAGAGCTTCTCGCTCCGATAAGACGCGCACCAGTTCCTCCTCCTCGCGGATCCTCCCCGTGGTTTTGAGCAGCCTTGCGAACTCACGGATGACACCGCTTTTGCTGGTTGCCTCCATCTCCTCAATGATAAGGTCAGGGTGCAGCAGGTCTTGAATCGTGGCCATTGAGACACGTCCTTACGCGGCGGGTTCGATGAGCCCCACGTTCCCGTCTTTCCGGCGGTAAATAACGTTGACGTGGCCGCTGCCGGCGTTTGAGAAGATGAAAAAATCCTTGTCCAGAAGCTCCATCTGCATCACGGCCTCTTCGGGCTGCATGGGTTTCAGATCGAACCGCTTGACCTTGATGATCTGCGGGATGCGGTCATCGGGATGCGCCGACGCAGACGCCGTGGAAACCGCCTCCGCCTTGTTCGATTGATGCTTGTGGTCCGCTAATTTTTCTTTATATTTCTTGGCCCGTCGTTCGATCTTCTCGATAAGGAGGTCGATCGCAGAATACATCTCTTCGGTTTCCTCCGAAGCCTGAATCAGCAGGCCGTTGGATTTTATCACGGCCTCCGCGATATGGTGGACTTTTTTGACGACCGAAAGGGTGACCACCACCTGCGCGGCTTTAGGCAGGTATTTTTCCAGCCTGCCGAACTTTTCAGTTGCATACTGCTTGAGCGCGTCCGTTGCCTCGATATGCCTTCCTATCACGGTAACCTGCATACAATCCTCCTTCATCCTGTTGAAAATAACCGGTGTCCCCGCGACCCTATGTCAATGGATCCGTTTTCTCACGCTTGTCGGAGGAATCCTGAGCTCCTCACGATATTTCGCTACGGTCCTCCGGGCGATGTCGACCCCGCGGACCTTCAGGGCGTCGACGATCTGCTGGTCCTTGAGCGGCGTGGCCGGGTCCTCCTCTCTGATCATCTTCTGGATCGTGTCCTTGACGGTCAACGAGGAAACCTCCGCGCCGGCGCCGGCGGAGAAGCCGGTGGTAAAGAAATACTTCATCGAAAAGATGCCCTGGGGAGTATGCATATACTTGTTCGTCGTAACCCGGCTGATCGTAGACTCGTGCATGCCGATGTCCTCGGCCACGTCCTTCAGCACCATGGGCTTGAGGTGGGTGATGCCCTGGTCCAGAAATTCACGCTGGAACTTGACGATGCTTTCGGCCACCCGGTAGATCGTCTTGTTCCGCTGCTCCATCCCCTTGATGAGCCATTGGGCGGAGCGCAGCCGCTCTTCGACATACTCCCTGGTCACCTTGTCGATCCCCTCCTGCCGCGAGAGCAGCTTCCGGTAGTAGGGGTTGATGCGCACCCTCGGCAGCCCCTCATCATTCAACTGTATCACGTACCGGTCCTCCACCTTGATGACATAGACGTCCGGCACCACGTAGTTCGTATCGGACGGCAGATAGGGCCTGCCGGGCTTCGGC
This sequence comes from Nitrospirota bacterium, assembly GCA_036391375.1. Taxonomy (GTDB): domain Bacteria; phylum Nitrospirota; class UBA9217; order UBA9217; family UBA9217; genus DASWAB01. The sequence goes on along the minus strand of DASWAB010000236.1, from coordinate 1,300 downwards.
TCGAGCTCATGAATTATGATCTGCGAGGCTTCCATCACTTCCTGGGGCGTTACGTTGAGGGCCTTGGCGATGGCGGGGTATTTTCTCTTTTCCAGGTCCGGAAGGTGGCCTTGAATGATCTTCTCGACGAGGGGGTCCTGAAGCTCGAGCTGCCTCACTTGGATCAATAAGCATTCCCGGAGATCCCGGGCGCCGACGCCCAGGGGATCGAACCCCTGGATCAGGGCGAGCGCGCGTCCCATTTCCCCGACGGACAGCCCGGACTGCTGCGAAAGCTCTTCGACGGTGGCGCGCAGATAGCCGTCATCGTCGATATTGCCGATAATCCATTCGCCGCCCTTTAATAAAGATGCGTCGGACGTGGACAGGTGGAGTTGCCACAGCAGGTGGTCGCTCAAAGACGGGAGCCGCGTCAGCGTCTGGTCATAGGACGGGAGTTCCTTTTCATCGGCCTCGGTTGATCCGTAATCACGGCCGTCGCCCAGCTCATTGAGGTATTCGTCCCACTGGGCGCCGAGTTCGAGATCGCTCTTGAGCTCCTGGGCGCCTTCCCGTTCCGTCGCGGTTTCCGCAGGCGGTTCAGAGGCCTCTTGCGTCTCCGGAAGCGCCTCGCCCTCTTCCGACGACAGCTCTTCGGCGGACTCCGCCTCCGGCGCCTCCTCAAGGACCGGGTTCTCAATAAGTTCCTGGGAGACCGACTGAACCAGTTCGAGCCGCGAAAGCTGCAGCAGCTTGATGGCCTGCTGGAGCTGCGGCGTCATAATGAGCTTTTGCTGAAGTTTTAGTTCAAGCCTTGCTTCCATGTCTCTCTTGCAAATTATAGCCGAAAAGCCTCGCCCAGATAAAACTGGCGCACGCGTGGGCTTGCGGTGATTTCCGCGGCGGTCCCCGCCTCGATGATTTTCCCCTCGCTGATTATATACGCACGGTCGGTGATGGCGAGGGTCTCCCGTACATTATGGTCGGTGATCAGTATTCCGATTCCCATCCCCTTCAGAAGCGAAATAATCCCCTGGATGTCGACGACGGCAAGGGGATCGATTCCCGCGAACGGCTCGTCCAGAAGAATAAATTTCGGATCGAGGGTGAGCGCGCGGGCGATTTCGACCCGGCGCCGCTCCCCTCCCGAAAGCGTGTACGCCATGCTTTCCGACAGATGTGCGATCCCCAGCTCCGCCATCAAGCGGTCTCTCCGCTCCCTGCGCTCTGCGGTGGAGAGGTGCATGGTTTCGAGGATGGCCATAAGATTTTCCGAGACGGTCAGCTTGCGGAAGACCGACGGCTCCTGCGGCAGGTAGCC
>DASWAB010000235.1:0-10299 GCA_036391375.1 Nitrospirota bacterium | reverse complement strand
CTTTTCCGATATCCTGAAAGAAGTGGTCAATGGCACGGAAGGTGCGCTGGGCGCGCTTGTCGTGGGATTGGACGGCATCCCGGTGGAGGAGTATTCCGTGAGCGACGAGATGGACATCCAGTCCATGACCGTGGAATATGCCGCGCTTCTCAAGGAGATCGAGAAAGGATCGCAGACAGCGCAACTGGGCTCCACCAAAGAGGTGACCGTGATCGCAGAAAAGGCGATGATCATGCTGCGCAGACTGAATGATGAATATTTTTTTGTACTCATCATCAAGCCCGAGGGGAACTTCGGCAAGGGGAGGTTCCTTCTCAGGATGTCGGCGCCACGGTTGCTCCGGGAATTCTGAAAGAACCGTTTTTTCTCACGGTTCCTCTCTTGAATCTGAAACTGCCTCAGGCAGTTTTTTATTTTTTACGGTTGATGACATGAAAATCCTGATCATACACGGTCCGAACCTGAACCTGCTGGGAAAGCGCGAACCGGAGATCTACGGGACCTTCACGCTCGACGACATCAACGGCCGCCTCGCCTCGCTCGCCGCAGAACTCGGGGTGGAGGTCTCGTTCTTCCAGTCGAACCACGAAGGCGAGTTGGTGCAGAAGATCCATGACGCGATGAACGTGTTTCAGGCGCTCGTGATCAACCCGGGCGCGTATACGCATACAAGCGTGGCGCTCCGCGATGCGATTTCCTCGACCGGCATTCCGACGGTCGAGGCGCACATCTCCAATATTTACAAACGGGAGGAATTCCGCAAGCATTCCTACATATCCGGCGTGGCAGTCGGGCAGATAACCGGTTTTGGAGCGGACAGTTATCTCCTCGCGCTTCGGGCCGCTGCGGGTCTCGGAAGGGGCAGCGCGAAGAAACAGCAATGAAGAAGAGACCTGAACAGGGGCGCATTGCGGGGCTCAGGCGGCTTATGGCGGCGGAGGGGGTCGGTTCCCTGCTCGTGAAGCGCCGCGAAGATGTCCGCTATCTCTCGGGGTTCACCGGTTCGGCCGGCGCTCTCCTTGTTTCTCCAGGGAGGGCGTTTCTGATAACCGATTTCCGCTACCAGGTGCAATCTCGAAAAGAAACCGCCGGAATTTCCATCGTCATTCAGAAGAAGGATTTTTATACCGCGCTCCGCGACACGGCCGACCGCGCGCGGCTGGATGCGCTGTGGTTCGACGAATCATCGTTTACGCTCGAGGATCTGAAAAAGCTCAAAAAACTGGGGCTCCGCGCTCGTGAGCATCGGGACCTCGTGCGGGAGCTCCGCCTCCGGAAAGACCGCCATGAACTCGCGCAGATCCGCCTGGCCGTCCGCAGGGCCGAAGAATCGTTCCGCGAACTGAAACCTTTCATCAAGCCGGGGGCGACCGAAAGGGAGCTCGCGCTGAGGCTCGAATTTCTGATGCGGGGCAAAGGGGCGCGGAGGGCGGCCTTCGACACCATCGTTGCGTCGGGCGGCAACGGCGCCATGCCCCACGCCTCCGTCACGAACCGCCGCATCAAAAAGGGAGACCTCGTGACCATCGACTTCGGCGCTGAAGCGGACGGCTATCTCTGCGATATTACAAGGACGCTCTGCGTGGGGCGGCCTTCGACGACACAACGGGAAATCCACGAGCTTGTGCTGAAGGCCCAGGAGTCGGCGATTGCGAGCGCTAACATCGGAGCAGCCTGCAGGACCGTTGACGCCGCCGCGCGCGAGGTCATCAAACAGGCAGGACACGGGAAGCACTTCGGACACGGAACGGGACACGGTGTCGGCCTCATGGTCCATGAAGGGCCCTCGGTCTCTCCGCTGTCAAAGGACCGTGTGGAAAAGGACATGGTCTTCACGGTGGAGCCGGGCGTCTATATCCCCGGATGGGGCGGGGTGCGGATTGAGGACATGGTCCTGGCGACGGGGACAGGAGCCAGGCTGCTGACGACGCTGCCGAGGGATCTGGATGGCCTGCGGAACTTGTAAAAATTTAGAGTTATTCAGGGCGGTTGCTTCGCTTGTCGCAAGGAGCGCCGGGAGAATGTTGTTGCCGCGCCGTTGCGGCTATCGCTCCGCGTTCCCTCCGGCCGCTTCGCCGGGCCTTTCGGTGTACGAGGAGAGGCTGAGGCAATCGCGTTCTTTTTGCGCCAGCGCTCCACAACCCGCCTGAATAGTTATGCGCGAAATTTTCGATTCAGGCGAACAAATAATACCATTATGCAGCCGATAAAGAAAGGGAGGTAGTGAGAGGTGCCGGTATCAACAGCGGAGTTCAGAAACGGTTTGAAAATCGAGATCGATGGCGAGCCTTTTGTGATTGTGGAGTTCCAGCACGTGAAGCCCGGCAAGGGAGGGGCTTTCGTGCGGACCAAAATGAAAAGCCTGAGGAGCGGGAACGTGATCGACCGGACGTACCGGTCCGGGGAAAAGGTCGATGTTCCCGAGCTTGAGGAAAAAACCATGCAGTACCTTTACGCGGCGGACAAGGACCGGGTGTTCATGGACACGACGTCGTACGAACAGATTTCGCTCAGCGAACAGCAGCTCGGCGACAGCATCAGCTATCTCAAGGAGAACATGGAGATCAAGGTGCTCTACCACAAGGGAAGGCCCATCAACATCGAGGTCCCCATGTTCGTGGAGCTCGCGATCGCCAAGACCGATCCCGGCATCCGGGGCGACACGGCCTCCGGCGGCTCCAAACCCGCGACGCTCGAGACCGGGGCGGTCGTCAAGGTGCCGTTTTATCTGAACGAGGGAGACGTCATCAAGATCGACACGCGCACGGGGACCTTTATCGAGCGGGTCAAGAAATAGTTCCCTTCACCATTATCTCTTATCTCTAAAAAAGGAGCAACGATGAACCTGAAAGAGATCAAGGAACTGATCGAGCTGCTGAAGGGCACCGACATCGCGGAAATTGAAATCGAGCGCGCCGGCGTGAAGGTGCGCCTCCGGAAAGGCGGGGACGTTACGTTCCATCCCGCCATGCCGCGCATGGAATATCCGCCCGCGGCAATCGTTGCCCCGACGATCGCAGAGGCCCCGGCGCCGCCCGCGGCGGCCCCCTCCGAAAAACCGGCGGAACAAGCCAAGGCAAACCAGACCAAGGTGACCTCTCCCATCGTCGGCACCTTTTATCGCTCCAGTTCTCCCGACAAGCCTCCGTATGTGGAGGTCGGCGATGTCGTGAAAAAGGGACAGGTGCTCTGCATCATCGAAGCGATGAAACTGATGAACGAGATCGAGTCAGAGACCGCCGGAAAGATCGTCCAGATACTGGTGGAGAACGGCGCCCCCGTGGAGTACGGCCAGCCGCTCTTCGTGATCGAGCCTGCGTGACAGGCGGAACTCCAAATCGAAAACGCAAAATGAAGATTCTGAGGTGAACGGGTGTTTAAGAAAATATTAATCGCCAACCGGGGCGAGATTGCGCTCCGCGTCATCCGGGCGTGCAAGGAGCTGGGCATCAAGACCGTTGCCGTGCATTCCACCGCGGACGCCAACTCGCTTCACGTGCGGTTCGCCGATGAGAGTGTTTGCATCGGGCCGCCGAAGAGCGCGGACAGCTATCTGAACGTGCCGAGCATCATCAGCGCGGCGGAGATCACCGATACCGAGGCCATCCACCCCGGCTACGGCTTCCTGGCGGAGAACGCGAGCTTTGCCGAAGTGTGCAATTCCACGGGGCTGCGGTTCATCGGCCCGAGCCCGGAGAGCATTAAACTCATGGGAGACAAGGCCAGGGCGCGCGAGACGGCGCAGAAGGCGGGCGTCCCCGTTCTGCCGGGCAGTGACGGCGTCGTGACGGAGGAAAGCAGCGCCATCGAGATCGCGCGGGAACTGGGCTTCCCGGTGATCGTCAAGGCGGCCGCGGGGGGCGGGGGCAAGGGCATGCGGGTGGTGATGGACGAGCCGGAATTCGCCAATGCCTTCGTCATGGCGCAGGCCGAGGCGCTCGCGGCGTTCAGCAACGCCGACGTCTATATTGAAAAGTATATCCTTCAGCCGCGCCACGTTGAGATCCAGCTCATCGCAGACGAAAAAGGGAACGTCGTCTATCTCGGAGAGCGCGAGTGCTCGATCCAGCGGCGGCACCAGAAACTCATCGAAGAGGCCCCGTCGGTCATCGTGGACGAGGGCCTGCGCAAACAGATGGGGGAGATGGCAGTCGCCATCGCCAAGGCCGTCAGGTACCGCAACGCGGGCACCATCGAATTTCTCATGGACGAAAACCGGAAGTTCTATTTCATGGAGATGAACACGAGGATCCAGGTGGAGCATCCCGTCACCGAGATGGTCACCGGCGTCGATCTCGTGAAAGAGCAGATCCGCGTCGCCGCGGGGCTGCCCCTCTCGTTCGCCCAGAAAGACATTCGGATCAGGGGCCACAGCCTCGAATGCAGGATCAACGCGGAGTGCCCCGATAAGTTCACGCCTTCGCCCGGTACCATCACGGCATTCAATCCCCCCGGAGGCCCTGGCGTGCGGGTCGAGACCGCCGCCTATACGCAATACGTGATCCCGCCTTACTATGATTCGATGATTGCAAAGCTGATCGTGCATGCGGACACGCGGGCGGAGGCGATCGTGAGGATGCGGCGCGCGCTGGGCGAGTTCATCATCGAAGGCGTGAAGACCACCATCCCCATGCACCAGAAAATCCTCGACGACCCGGATTTTCAGCGGGGGGACATCTCCACGAAATTCATGGAGCGGTACAATAGCACAACGAAATAAGCTCAACGGACTCTGCCTGATTATCGACCAGGACACGCTCCGCGTCGGCCCTGAACAGGCCGCCTCGCAGGCCATTGACGCGGGCGTGCGGTTTTTCCAGTACCGGAGCAAGAACGGCTCGCGGAGGTCGATTTACGAAATTTCGCTCCGCCTGGCCGGGCTTGCCAGGAGCGCCGGGGCGCTGTTTATCGTGAATGACCATGCCGACATCGCCGCGGCGGTGGAGGCGGACGGTGTGCACCTGGGACAGGACGACCTTCCGATCGAATATGCCCGGACGCTCCTGGGCAGCGGCGGGATCATCGGGATATCGACGCACAGTCCTGAGCAGGCAAAAGCGGCAGAGAAGGATGGCGCAGACTATATCGGTTTCGGACCGGTCTTTGCAACTCCGACGAAGGATGCGGGAGCGGCGCAGGGAATCGACAACCTTAAAATCATCCGGCAGGCCGTAGGTATCCCGGTTTTCGCCATCGGCGGCATCAGCCATGCGAATGTCGGCGATGTGATCCGCACGGGCGCGGATGGGGCCGCAGTGATATCAGCCGTGCTTTCCGCTTTTGACATCAGGCGGGCTGCGGAAGAGATGGTGCGGATGGTTCAAGAGACGAAAGCGAAAAGGTAAGTGAGAATCTTTTGCTGTCATTGCGAGGAGTTCGGGATTGCTTCGCCTTCTGCTCGCAATGATGGCCCAAAAAATGTGCAGTCCAAAGTTCAGGAGGTCATACATGAGGAAACTTTTTATTATCTTATCAATCCTCTTCATCCTGTCGTCCGGTTGCACGCGGCAGGACGAAAATGTCATCAGGATCGGCGCGGCAGGCCCGATGACCGGGAGCCAGAGCAAGATGGGTATGGACCTCAAGAACGCGGTCGAACTGGCCGTGGCGGAATGGAACGAGAAAGGCGGCGTTTTAGGGAAGAAAATTGTCCTGCTTTCGGGCGACGACCAGGCGGACCCCAAACAAGCGGTGTCCATCGCGAGCAAATTCGTGAACCAGAAGGCCGCAGCCGTCGTCGGACATTGGAACTCGAGCTGCTCCATCCCCGCGTCGAAATACTACAATGATGCGAACATCGTCATGATCTCCCCTGCCACGACGAACCCGCTGCTCACCCAGCAGGGGTTCAAACGGGTCTTTCGCGTCTGCGGCACCGACGATCAGCAGGGTCGCGTGGCGGCTGAGTTCGTCCAGAAGACGCTCCATCCCAGGAAAGCGGCGATCATCCACGACAAGACGGCGTACGGCCAGGGACTTGCGGATTACTTTAAGAAGGCCCTGGGCACCGGCGCAGAGGTCGTTTATTACGGCGGAATCATTCAGGGAGATCCGGACTACAAGGCCGTGCTCACGACGATCAAGGAAGGCAAACCGGACATGTTTTTTTTCGGCGGCATCTATCCGGAGGCCGGCAGGCTTGTCCGTCAGGCCAAGGAAATCGGGATGAACGTCCCCATGGTGACGGGCGACGGCGTGTTCGATCCCACCTTCATCGAGATTGCAGGCAAAGCGGCGGAAGGCACCTATGTGACCTTCGGCAAAGAGCCGGCGGGGCTCCCCTCGGCCCAGTCGTTCATTCAAAAATACAAGGCTAAATATGGAGAGCCGGGGCCTTATTCAATATACGCCTACGATGCAGCCAATATCGTTCTTTCGGCCATAGCTGAAACCAGGACGACCGACGGCGAGAAGCTGGCGGACTATATATCGAAGATGACCTTCCGCGGAGCTTTCGGCGATATTTCATTCGACAGGAATGGCGATGTAACCAAGGCTCCGTATGTCATCTGGCAGGTAAAGGGCGGGAAGTTCGTGGAAGCGCAGTAGCTGTATGAACCGTTTGAATCGTTTCAGTTGTTTTAGTCGTTTCAACGTTTTTAGAACGATGGACCATTTGAAAGATTGAACCTTTCCCGAGATCATGTTCACCCAACAACTCATAAACGGACTTTCCCTGGGCGCGGTGTATGCCCTTATCGCGCTGGGCTATACGATGGTCTACGGCATTCTCCAGCTCATCAACTTCGCCCACGGGGAAGTGTATATGCTGGGGAGCTATCTTGGCATCATCGTGCTCGGAATCCTGACCTCGCAGGGGCTGACCGTCTACAGCCTGCCGCTGTCGCTGCTTATCGCCATGCTGGTGTCCGTCACGTTCTGCGCCCTGTACGGAGCGGCCATCGAGCGTGTCGCCTACCGGCCGCTCCGGAACGCGACAAAGCTCGCGCCGCTCATCAGCGCCGTGGGCATGTCGATCATGCTCCAGAACTTCGTCATGCTCTCCCAGGGCAAGGAATACAAGAACCTTCCCCCTCTGCTTCCCTCGCAGGGTTTTACGCTCCTCGGCGCGAATGTATCGCCGGCGCAGGTCTTCATTTTAAGCGCCTCGGTCCTGATCATGATTGTTCTTCATCTCTTTGTCGCGAAGACGCGCCTCGGCAAGGCGATGCGGGCGACTTCGCAGGACCGGGTCATGGCGGGTCTCGTGGGGATCAACATTAATCAGGTCATTTCCGTGACGTTCATGATCGGCTCGGCGCTTGCCGCCGTAGCGGGGGTCATGGTCACGCTCTATTACGGCGTGGTGCATTTTTTCATGGGTTACCTGGCCGGCATCAAGGCCTTTACCGCCGCGGTGCTGGGCGGGATCGGCAGCATCCCCGGCGCCATGCTGGGCGGGTTCATGCTCGGGCTCATTGAAAACTTCGGCGCCAGCTACGTCTCGAGCGTGTACAAGGACGCCTTCGCCTTCCTGGTGCTTATCATCACGCTGATCATCCGGCCTGCGGGGCTGCTCGGACAGAAGACGGTGGATAAAGTATAACAACAGAGAACAGAATAGAGAGGACAGAAGACAGAAGTAAACGATTGCTTTTGTCCTTTCATCTGACTTCTAACTTTGGGAGGTTTTCATGTCTGACATCAAGAAAATGTACAAGACCATCATGGCGGACAATTTCCCGCCGGAAATGACCATCACCTTCGGCGATCAAAAGCTGGTCTACCGGAAGCGGTCGTGGAAGCTCGACGAAGGAGGCGAGTTGATCGAGAAGGGGCTGCGCTACGGGGAAAATCCAGACCAGCAGGCGGCGATGTACCGGCTCGTGAGCGGCAACCTCGTCCTCGCGGGCGCGAAATTTATCGAACCCGGAAACGGGCTGGTGAGCTCCATCACGGAAGAACAGATGCTTCAGGCGGGCAAGCATCCGGGCAAGACCAATTTTACGGACCTCGACAACGGCCTCAATATCATGAAGTTTTTGATGGACCAGCCGGCAGCGGTCATCCTGAAGCACAACAACCCCTGCGGAGCGGCATACGGCAAGACGCTGTTCGAGGCCTACGACCGGGCCAACATGGCGGACCGCATCGCCGCATTCGGCGGCTGCCTCGTGGTGAACCGCGCCATGGACAAGCAGACCGCGGAGCTGGCGAACTCCAATTATCTCGAAGTGGTCGCGGCCCCTGACTACGAAGAGGGCGCATTCGACATCCTGGCCAGGCGGAAAAATCTGCGCATCATCAGGCTCGAAAAGATCAGCGAGCTGGCAAGGTACCGGGACATGAGCGTGGTGGAGTTCAAGGCGCTCACCGACGGCGGCCTGATCGTCCAGCAGTCCCAGAGAAATGCGATCTGCAGGAAAGAGGACTTTCAGGAAGCGAAGACCGTATACAAGGGGAAGGAATACAAGGTCGAGCGGAAGCCCACGGACAGGGAATACGACGACATGCTTTTCGGCTGGAACGTGGAGCAGGGGATCACGTCCAACTCTGTCATCTATGTAAAGGACGGCGTGACCGTGGGCATCGGCACGGGCGAGCAGGATCGGGTCGGCGTGGCCGAGATCGCGATCTTCAAGGCCTACACGAAATATGCCGACGCGCTCTGCTTCAGGAAATACGGCGTCCCCTATAAAACCTACGAGCTGGAAGCAAACGAGGGAAAGCGCGACAAGGGGGCGCTTAGAGAAATCGACGATCAGGCGAAGAAGGCCAAAGGGGGGCTCAACGGCTCGGTCATGGTTTCGGACGCCTTCTTCCCGTTCCGGGACGGCGTGGACGTCGGCATCAAGGAAGGGATCTCCGCGATCGTGCAACCCGGCGGGTCCGACCGGGATTTCGAGTCCATAACCGCCTGCAATGAGGCCAATCCCAAAGTGACCATGGTCTTCACCGGCCAGCGGGTGTTCAAACATTAATTCAGCGATACGATGTTACAGGAAAAGGCCCTCAGCGCCTGACCGTCTGAGGGCTTTGCTTTTTGGGAGGGCAGCAAATCACTCCCGTTTCAACGTGTTGTCTCAGCAACTCTTTCAAAGGTATATTTGTTATGCATAACGGCATCCTCGGCCGCGATATTCCTGCCGTCGAAGCTCCCCGTCAGCACTACCGGCCCGGCCTCGATCCTGATTTCGGATTTCGACGCGGACCACTTGCCTGTATAATGAAATCCCATCGAGTCCACCGTACCGGTGTGATCTTTCGATAATTCCATTACGTCGCCCGTAGCCCTGCACACATATTTGCCGATGAGCCTTGTATCCTGCGAAGACGTACAGCATGGGATGGTCAATGCAAAAACAAACATCAACAATGCAGCTTTTTTCACCTGAACCCTCCTTAGTTTTTTTGATCCGAAGAGGCTACTTGAGGCCGCTCTCCGCGGGCTTTTTGAGCACGCCCAGTTCGGCAAGGGCCTTAATGCCGAAATAGGTCGGGCCGGCGCAGAGCCGTAACCGTGGATGGGGCCGAAGCCGTCGTTGACCGGCATGTAGATCTTCTGATACGTTGAGAATGTCTTGCGTAGTTCCACGTGTATACCTCTTTTTCTCTCCGCGAGATTTAACCGCGGCGAACCAGCCCATTATACTAAAACGTTCCCGGTTTTGCGAAAAAAAGGAGGGAGCCCGTTTCAGCCGACTTTTTCAAATATGAATTTGCCGTGCATGACGGTTTCTTCCGCCTCGATTTTTTTGCCGTCAAAGCTGCCTGTCAGCACTACCGGCCCTGCCTCGATCCTGATAGTCGATCCCGACACGGACCACCTGCCTTCGTAGTGCTGCTTGATCGAATATATCAGACAAGAGTGATCTTCCATTAACTGCATTGTATCTCCGGTCTTTTTGCACATCCATCTTCCGGCGATCTTCGATTCCTGCAAAGACGTACAACCGAGGGTTAATACGCAGAATAGCAAAATCAGCGATGCGGCTTTTCTCATAATATTTCCTCCTCAATATCCCCCTCTCTAATCCATCTGCTTCAGCCTGCTCTCCGCCGGCCTCTTAAGCACCCCCAGCTCGGCAAGGCACTGAATGCCGTAAAACGTGGGGTCGGGCGCGGTGCCGTAGCCGTGGATCGGTCCGAAGCCGCCGTTCACCGGGATATAGAAGCTCTTGACGAAGGTAATTGCTCCGTCTTTGACGACCTTGCCGCTTGCGTCAAGAAGTCTCAGCGCCAGCAGCGCGTAGGCTTCCTCTTCGAGTGTCTGCGTTATTTCATATTTTTTGGGTATTCCCACGTAGGGGGTGGTCATGAGAAACCTGAGCGCGTTCGTTTTCGTCCCTTCGTCGAGCA